>NC_014751.1:600000-900000 GCF_000183365.1 Mycoplasma leachii PG50
AACAACACCTTGAATCACAAAACAAATAAATGAAGCAAATAAACTTGGACCAAATATAAATTTTAATTTAATAATAGTCGTTAGATTATCATAACCTACAAAATCAGCATTTGAAGCAATAGTTTGAGCTATTTGTTGTCTTGTTCAAATTTTTTGATCATTAATAGATCAATTTGTTGGTAAATAGAAATGATGGTGTGAATTAACATCAGAAATAAATTTTCCTGAATCTTTTGCTTTATTATAAATTTCAGTAAACTGAGCATCGTTTAATGTATTTAAAACACTTAGTTTTGCTGTTGAATCAATTTTATAAATTGGCATAATTGCTGTATTTAAAATTACAAAAACTATTAATAAAGTAAAATTAATTTTCATATTAATTGAACCAATTTGTTTATTATATTTTTTTGAAACATAAGCACTAATAAAATCAGTTCCAGCAGTTGAAGAACCTACTTTATATGTTAATGAATAAGTTAAACCTAAAAATAATCCACCAAAAATAGAAAAAACAAATAATCATAATTTAGATGACCATTCACTTGGTAAAGATGAAATTAATTTGTAATTAATAATTAAAGATCATTGGTCTGGATTAATTACTGGAAGTCTAGTAATAATTTGATTTCAGCTAATACTTAACAAAATATATAGTAATGATGTTAAAGTAAACTTAATTCCAACTTTAATAAACCCAAAAATAAAAAAAGGAAGATTGACAAGAAATAAAAATATAAAAAAACTACTTGATGAAGATAAATTAATATTTTTATTTAAAATAATACTTAAAAATCTAGCAATTGTTGCAGTTCCACCAGGAAATAATCCTGTATCTCCAGTTGCTAAAATAAAATAATCCATTGTTATTGTATTAGCTAAAGCAGCTAAGGCAATAATAAAAATATCTCATCAAAAACTACTTTTAAAATAAGTTTGATGTTCTACTTTCTTTTTGTGTTTATTAAAAATTTTTATATAACTTTTTTCATATGAAGGGTCTTGTTTTATTTCATTAATTTCTTCATCAGTTAAGTTATTATTTTTTTTAGGTTTAATGGTTGGTAATTGCATATTTTATCCTTTATAAAATATATTATTACATAAAATATCTAATCAAATAGTTCTGATCTTCTTTTTTGATATTTTGCTTTTTTTATTTTTTCAATATTTTCTTTAATATGTTTACGTCTTATTTTTTGTTTAATTTTATCAAGCTCTTGTTTTCTTTTTTTCTTATAACCTGGTTTAACTTTTTTATTTTGATATTTACTTATAACTTGTTTTGATTCAGCATCTAATTCTTTAAAAACTTTAACTTTTTTATAATTAGTTTTTATATCAACTAACTGATTGTCAATAAGTTTCTTAGTTTCAAATTCAATACCTTTTTTAATTAGTTCCTCAATTTGAATTTTATTTTTTAAATTATAAATTATATAACTATATCCAATTGAATTATTTCTTCCAGTTCTTCCAGATCTATGTATATAGTAAGTTAAATCATTTGGTAAATTAATTGAAATAATATGACTTACACCTTTAATATCAACACCTCTAGAAGCAACATCAGTTGCGACTAAATATTTAAATTCATTATTTTGAATTTTTTTTAACATTGATAATCTTAATCTTGGCTGTAAGTTACCATGTAATTCAGCAACTTGTTTAATATTATTTTTATGCAAAATTTCAACTATTTTACTAATTTCATCTTTTTGATTAACAAAAATAATACATAAAAAAGGATTAATTGAATTAATAATTTGTATTAAACTTTGTTCTAGTTCTTTGTTTTTAGTATCAATTAAAATATGTTTAACATTACTTGTTGAAATTTTATTTTGACTATCATCAATAAAATGAGCATTTTTAATATATTTTTTACAAAATACACTAAGTTGTTGAGAAATAGTTGCACTAAATATTCCAATTGTAACATCTTGATTAATTTTAGAAATTAAATAATCAACATCTTCAATAAAACCTAGATCAAAAATCATATCACATTCATCAATAATAAAATAACTTGTAGTTGTTAGTCTTAGTTTATTTAAATCATAAAGTTCTTTTAATCTAGTTGGCGTTCCAATTACAATATGTGGTTGTTTTTTTTCTAGTTGCTCAATATTTTTACTAATATCTTCTCCACCAATAAATAAATTACAACTAATTAAAGAATTTTTTTTAAAAAATAGTTTAGTGTTTTGATAAATTTGTAAACCAAGTTCTCTAGTTGGAGTAATAATTACTGCTTGAACGTAATTATCACTATTTTCTTCTAATTTTAAATTATTTAAAATAGGTAATAAAAAACTATGAGTTTTACCTGTTCCTGTATGTGCTAAAGCAATAACATTTTGGTGTTTTTTTAATAAAGGAATTACTTTTTTTTGAATTGAAGTTGGAGCTATAAATTCAATTTGATCTAAAGTATCATTAATATACTTTTTAAAACCAAAATCAGTAAATTTCATTTTATCACCTATTTTTCTATAAATTGATTTTTAACATCATAACTAAATATTTGTAAATCTTTAAATTGAACTTGTAATTTATTTTTAAGATCTTCAACAAAATGGTTTTCAGCATAATGTCCAATTTCTATTAAATTAACATTATTACTATTTGCATAAATTCATTGATCTCATTTAACTTCACCAGTTATAAAAGTACAATTTTTTAATGAATTTTCAATCATTGTACTAGCTCCAGAACCACTAGTTAAATAGAAATCTTTAATTTTAGCATCTAAATTAGTATTTGAGTTTAATCTAATTTGATCTAAACTAAAAATTTCTTTAAGTTTATTAACTAAATTATTAATAGTTATTTTTTGATTTAAATAAAATAAATTTGATTCTTTGTCTTTACCATATTTTTTAAAAGAATTGATTTCTAATTTTTTATTTAAAATTTCAAATAAATTTTGTCTAATACTAGAATCATAATTTGTATGAATTGAAAAAACTATAATTTTGTTTTTTATTAGTTTTTTTATCATTTGTTTTTTATTAGGATTTTTCTTTTCTAATTTTAATTCATTAAAAATAAAGGGGTGTCTTGTAATAATTAATTGAATTTGATTATTAATAGCAAATTCTAAACAATCATTAGTTAAATCCAAACATATTAAAACTTGTTTTATATTTATATTAGCTAGTTTTTTACTTTCAAATTGAAAACCAACATGATCTCAACTGCTAGCTTTTTTAGGATTAAATAACTTATTTAAATAAGTAGTAATATTATTTAATAACATTTATATACTTTCTAATTTTATTAATTTGATGTTTAATTTCTAAATATCTTAAATTGGCTGGATTAATTTTGTTTAAAATCTTTTTTAAATTGATAATTTCACTTTCTAAATAACTAATATATAAACTGTTTTTATAAAAAAACTGTTTCTGACCAAATTCTATATCTAATTCATTTAAATGATCAGATTTTTGAGTTTTATTAATTTCAATTAACCAATAATAGTGATTATCTTCAAATAAAAATAGTTCATTTTTAATTAAATAATTATTTTTATAAGCTCATAATCTAAGGTTTTTAATAGGAGTATTAGAACAAATTATATAACTACTAATCTTATGATGATCATTTTTTAAAATTTCTAAAATAGTTTGACTTCCTAAACCACAAATTGTTGCATAATCTATATTTGAAATTTGTTCGTTTTTAACAAATTCTAAACCATTAGATAAAATGGCAAAAATTTGGCCTTCTAAACCAAATTTTTTAATATTATTTTGAGCTATTTTTAAAGGTTTTTGATTAAGATCACAAGCATAAGCAAGTTTAGTTTTATTATTTTGAACCAAATATATTGGTAAGTAAGCATGATCAGTACCAATATCAGCTATTGCTGATGTATTATTAATTAATTTTGCAACTTGTTTTAATCTAAAAGACAACATTAATATCCTTTATAAAATTCTTTTAATGTTTTTCCAGATTTATTATTTAGTGATGGTTGTTTTAATTTTCTAATAGTTTTTGCTTCAATTTGTCTAATTCTTTCTCTAGTAACATTTAATTCTTTTCCAACTTCTTCTAAAGTTCTTGCTGAATCATATTTTGCTAAATTATTATTAATAATTTCATTATTAAATTTTCTAACTTTTTCAATTGGTGTATCTAAATGAATATCTAATTCTTCAATTGCTTGCTTTAATTCTTTAGCAGATGAATCATTACATTCTTGAGCAAGTCTTAATAAAGTTCTTAATCTTGTAGGAACAATTCCATATCTCATTCTAATAACTTTTTCTTCTCTTGGTGGCATATCTTCAAAAACTTTATCCATAACTTCTTTTAGAATTTCTTTTTCAGTATATTCATTTGGAGAAACCATATCTTTATCTTCAACAAAATCTCCAAAGTGAGTATCATCTTCATCACCAAAAGGTTTTTCTAAACTTACTGGTTCAATTGAGAGTTTTTTAATTTCAATAACTTTATCAGAAGTTATACCCTCACCAACTCTATTAGCAATTTCTTCAGCATTAGGTTCTCTTCCTAACTCTTGAGTTAACTGACGTTCAACTCTTGCTAATTTGTTAATTGTTTCAACCATATGTACTGGGATTCTAATAGTTCTTGCTTGATCAGCAATAGCTCTTGTTATTGCTTGACGAATTCATCAAGTAGCATAAGTTGAAAATTTAAATCCTTTTTCATATTCAAATTTATCAACAGCTTTCATTAAACCAATATTTCCCTCTTCAATTAAATCTGCAAAATCTAATCCACGATTTAAATGTTTTCTAGCAACAGAAATAACTAGTTTTAAGTTTGATTCAATTAATTTATTTCTACCTTCTTTAACATCTTCAGGATCATCACTAACCGCCATTTTAGCATACATTATTTCTTGATCTTTTGTTAAAATAGGGGCTTGACCTATTTTATAAAAATATGTTTTAATAATGTCTTGAATTTTAGTTTCATTACTAATACCACCAACACGATATTTCATATGATTTGAAGATTTTGCAGATTTTCTTCCTCTTAAAGCTGCACTTTTTGCTTGTTTAAATTCATCTAAATCATCATTAATATGTATATCAAAATCATCACCTAAACTAGTTGAAGCATTATCTAATTCAAAATCTAAATCTTCTAGATCTTCTAAATTTTCTAATTCTTCAAGTTCTTCTTCATGTTGATCGATTTCTTCTATTACAAGATCATCTAATAGATCTGAAAAAATTACACCTTTATTTTGTAAAACATCTAATAATTTTTCAGATTCATTATCTGAAGCATTTGGAAAAATATTAGCAAAAACTTCTAATACATCTTCAGATGAAACTTTATTGTTATTCTTTTTTGCAAATGAAACTGTATAATCTAAAAAATCATCAAATGAAGCAATCTTTTTTAATTCTGTTTTATTATTAAATTTAGCCATAATTACCTCTTTTTCTTTTTGTTTTTCAGAGTATCAATTCCATTTCAAATCTGAATTCTCTCTGTTTTGTTTTTACTTTCAGCAAGCATTTTTTTTAAATTTAAAACTTCTGCATGTTTATGATATAAATCTAATTTATTAAAAGCATCATCAATTTCAGACTCTTTAATTGCTATTTGTGTTATTAAAGAATTATTAATAATTTCTTCTTGTTTTTTATCAAAGCCCATAAGATTATACTCTTTAAGTAGTTCAAATGCTTTATTAATATCATTTCCTTGATAAATTTTTTTATTATATAAATTAATTAGATTAATTGTTGCATATTTAATGTCTGGATGAATCATCTTTTCAACATTAGCTGCAATTTTATCTAAAAATTGATCACTTATCAGTAATGAAACAAAAATTCTTTGTTCAGCATTAATATATTCTTTTTTTATAAAATCAACTGGAAGTTTTTTACTAATAGGTTTATTAGTTGTGTAAAGTTTTTGAATAGTATTTTTATTAGTTTGTTGTTTATTTGATTTAATTTTTAAATCATCTAAAGTTTTTTTAATAGTTTGTTCTGAAATTTTAGTTAATTCACATAGTTTTTTAATAGTATTTTCAACTAATATATTGTTATTGAGATCAACTATAAAATTTAAAACATTTTTGATAAAATTTTCAATTTGATCAGGATCATTAATATCAGTTTTTATTCATTTTTTTTCTATTAAATAATTAATAGGGTGAATAGGTTTATTAATAATTTGTTTAAGATATTCAATATCATTATTAATTAATTCATCAGGATCATAACTAGTTTGATTATCAATAATTTTTACATTAATTTGCTGTTTTAATAATTGATGACTAATCTTAATATTTGCTTGAACTCCAGGATCATCACCATCTAAAAAAAGCAAAACTTCTAAATTATGTTTTTTAAATAGCTCAAGATGATAATTAGATAGACTAGTACCCATTAAAGCAATAACATTATTAATATCAATTCTACTTAAACTAATAACATCCATAAAACCTTCTAAAACAATTATTTGTTTTAAGGCTTTACTAATTTTTAATGCATTGGCTATATTATAAGCTAAATGAGATTTTTTAAAAACTTTATTTTCTTTAGTGTTTAAATATTTGGGTTCGTTATCTTTAGTATAACTTCGACCACTAAAACCAATAATATGACTATTTTCATCTTTAATTGGAAAAATAATTCTATTTGTAAAATAATCTTTATTATAACTATTAGTAATAATTCCTAAATTAGCTTTTTCAATATCTAAACTATTATAGTTTTTATCTAGTAATTTTTGAACAAGATTTGTTTTATCACTAGCAAATCCTATTTCAAACTTTTTAATTTCTTCAATACTAATATTTCTTAGTTTTAAATATTCTAAAGCATTAGTCCCTAAATTAGAAAATAAAGTGGTTTTAAAAATATCATTTGCTTCAGAATTTAATTTAAAAATCATTTCAGATTCTAAATCTTTTATAGGTTGATGAAAATCTTTTAATTCATCAAGTTGTATATTAGATTTTTGACATACTGTTTTTAAAGCTGTTAAAAAATCAACATGCTCATAATCTTTTATAAAATTAATAACATTTCCAGTGGCTTTACAACTAAAACAAGTATAAATTCTTTTTTGTGGTGAAATCGTTAGTGATGGGTTTGAATCATTATGAAAAGGACAAATAGCCAAATAATTATTACCTTTTTTAATTAGATGTAAATAAGAAGAAATTATATCAACAATACTAACTCGTGAAATGATTTCATTAATTTTTTCATTTGTTATATATACCATGCAATCACCTCTTATTAATCTTTAAATTTATGTTTGATTAATTAAATTGTGAGTTTAAAAAGTCTTTTAATTGAGAAATTAAAATTCTTTCTTGCTTCATTGTATCTCTATATCTAATAGTTACCTTTTGATCTTCTAATGTTTGAAAATCATAAGTTATAACAAATGGAGTACCAATTGCATCTTGTCTTCTATAACGTTTTCCTATATTTCCAGTTTCATCATAAACAGCATCAAAGTCTTTTAATAATTCTAAAAATAATTGATTAGCATTTTGATTTAATTGTTTAGATAATGGAGTTATAGCAACTTGGTATGGAGCTAAATTATAAGGTAATTTTAAAACTATTCTTGAATTATTTTCTTCTAATTGTTCTTCAGTGTATGCTTGTCAAAAAATAGCTAACATCAATCTTTCAACTCCAACACTTGGTTCAATAACATTAGCTAGAATTTTTTGATTATTTTCTTCTTTTAAAACTGTTAAATCTTCTTTACTTAAATCTTGATGCACTTTTAAATCAAAATCAGAACGGTGACTAATTCCTCATAATTCTCCTCATCCAAAAGGAAAATTAAATTCAATATCACTCGTTTTTAAAGCATAATGAGCTAATTCATCTTTTAAATTTTCTCTAATTTTGTAATTATTTTTATCAAGAGAAATTTTTTGAGTTAAAAATATTTCTATTTGTTCTAATCAATATTTAAATCAATCATTAGAATCATTTGGATCAAAAAAGAACTCTAATTCCATTTGCTCAAATTCTCTAGTTCTAAAAATAAAATTACCTGGAGTAATTTCATTTCTAAAAGATTTTCCAATTTGACCAATTCCAAATGGAAGTTTTTTTCTCATACTTCTTTGAACGTTTTTAAAATTAATAAAAATTCCTTGAGCTGTTTCAGGTCTTAAATAAACAATTGAAGAATCATCTTCTAAAACACCTTGATTAGTTTTAAACATTAAAGCAAATTTTCTAATCTGTGTAAAATCTTTTTTTTGACACTTTTTACATACTATATTATTTTGATTTATATATTCTTCTAATTGTAAATTACTCATTATTCCAGTATTAATAGATGGATCAAATTCTTCAATTAACTTATCTGCTCTTCATCTACTTTTACAATTCTTACAATCAATTAATGGATCATTAAACCCATCAACATGACCAGAAGCTTTTCAAACTTTAGAATTTAAAATAATTGAACTATCTAATCCTATGTTTAAAGGATTTTTTTTAATAAAAAAATCTCATCAAACCTTTTTTAATTTATTTTTAACTTCACACCCTAAAGGACCATAATCTCAACTATTTGCTAAACCTCCATAAATTTCTGATCCTTGAAAAACAAACCCTTGATTTTTCAAGTGACTAATCATTTTTTCTATTGATTTAGACATATTTTTCTCCTAAAAGTTAGTAACTAATTAATTATAACATTTTTGTAAATGTTGTGTATAAAACTATTTAAACTGATTAATACTAGATAATAGATACATACTAGTTGTAAAAATTCCTACTTGATCTTTATAATAACTTAAAATAAACTTAGTTAAAATCTTTAAATTTTGATTAGAAATCTTTTGATTTAAACTAGTTATAAAATCATCTTTAACTACAGAATTTATAAAGTTTTTTAACTGATTATCAATTATTAGACAATCATCAAAATAACAAAATTTACAACTTGAACAATAATTAGTAAAACTAATTGCAATAATTGGATTTATTTTAGAATTACAAAAACCACATACAGTTAAATTAATTTGATTACCAATTACTTTTAAAAAATAAAACATAAATAAAATACAAACCTTAAATGAAATATTGGGTTTATTATTAATCAAAAAAATACTTAATTTTAAAATTTTAAATAAATTATAATTTTTTATATGATCTTCTAAATTCATTACTAATGAAGTTAAAACATTAGCATAAACATATAAGTTAAAATCAGTTGCTATATGATTAAAACTATTGATTAATTCTGATCTTTTTAATTTAGATAGCCCAAGTTTATTCTTTGCTTTAAATATTTCAAAATTTGAATATGACAAATAATTAATAGCATATTTGTTTTTACTTTTTATTTTATTAACACCAAGACAAATTAAACTAATTTTTCCATATAAATTAGAATAGATTGTTATAATTTTGTCATAATCTCTAAAATCAAAACTATTTAAAACAATTCCTTTTAAGGTTTTTTCCATTAATATTGATCCTTGTTATAACCCATTTTTTTAATTAAACTAGGTGAATTTCTTCAATTTTCTTGAACTTTTACAAATAGTTCTAAATTAATGTGTTTTTTAAATAATGTCTGAATTTGTTTTTTAGATTTATATCTAATATCTGATATTTTTACTCCTTTTTTACCAATTATTATTGATTTTTGTGACTGTCTTTCAACAATAATAGCTGCACTAATGTTCATTTCAGTTTCATTTTGTTCTAAATGTTCTACTAAAACTGCAACACTATGAGGTACTTCTTGACCTGTTTTTAATAAAATATTTTCTCTAATTATTTCTTTTATCATAAAACGATCTGATTGATCAGTTAAAATGTCATCATCATAAAATTGATAATCATTATCTGATAAATTATTAACAATTAATTCTAGTAATTTTTCAATATTTAAATTAGTTATAGAACTTGTAATAATAATTTCATCAAATTGATCTTGATAAGCACTTCATTCATTTGCTTTTAAAATTAATTGTTCTTTTGTAACACTATCAGCTTTAGTTATTACTAAAATTTTAAAAACATCTAAGTTTTTTATTTGTTTTAATAAAAATAAATCATTTTTTCCAATAACTTCATCACTTGGAGCTAAAAATAAAATCACATCAACATCTTTTGTTGATTTTAAAGCACTTGTATTTAAAACTTTATCTAATTGTTTTTTTGTAGTGTGAACTCCTGGTGTGTCAATAAAAACAATTTGATATTGATCTTTTTTAGTCAAAATTCCTCTAATATTATTTCTTGTAGTTTGTGGTTTATTTGTAACTATTGAAATTTTTTCTCCAATAAGTTTATTTAATAAAGTTGATTTTCCAACATTTGGTCTACCAATAATACTTACAAATCCGGATTTAAATTTATTCATTTTTTAATTGCTTTCTAAATAGTCTTCTTCATTAAATTTAATTATATATACTAAGTTATTTAGTTTTAAAATTTGATCTTGTAAGTCAAACATAATTTTTTCATCATCTAAATCTTCATGATCATAACCTAGTAAGTGTAAAAAGCCATGAACAAATAAAAACCCCATTTCTGAATTTAAATCGTGTTCATATTTAATAGCTTTTCTTTTAGCTTCACTTAAATTAATAAACATATCACCTAGTTCTCTAAACCCAATTGCTTTAATTTCTTGATCTGTCATTTCTACTGAAAAAGAAGTCACATCAGCAATATAAGAATGATTACGATATTTTTGATTAATTTGTTGAGCTTTTAAATCATCAACAAATGTAATGCTTAATTCAATATCATAATTAAAATTAAAATATTCATAAGCAGTTTTTAAAATTTTATTAGCAAACTTTTTTCAAAAGTTCATATTAACATCAGTATCATTAAAATAGTTTACTTTTAACATTTTTTTAATCCTTGCTAATTAAATTATACTTGATATCATTACTTGTTAGTATTAGTGAACTACTTGAATAACTTTTAAACAAATCTAAAACTAAACTAATATCTTTTTTATCTATAATTTCAAAATTATCATTAAATAATAAATATTTATAATCTAAATAAAAAATTCTTAATAATTTAATAAATTCTTGTTCAAGCTTACTAGCATTTTCTAAATTAATTACTTTAACTAAATTAATTTGATACTTTTTTATAATCCATTGAATTAAGTTGTGATTAAAAATATTTAGTTCAGATTGATTAATAATAATGTTTTGTAAAATTGTTGTGTATTTAATATCAAGATTATCTAAATGACAAATATGTTCATTTAAACTAAACTTAGAAATATCTTTAACATTTGTATTGTTAATTAAAATCAAAATATCTTCTGAACTATTTTTGTTTTTAATAAAAGTTCTAAGATCATAATCACTAGATAAATAATTAATTTTTTGATCTAAATTAATTTCACAATTAGTTAAAAGATTTTTGATTTTAATATTATTGATTTCATTTAATTTTAAATAATTATTAGTTGTTTTGTAATTATTAAACTTAATCAATAATTGCTTATATTTAATAAAATTTTGTAAAAAGTAAACAAGCTTTTTTAAATCACTTGTATGAATTGCTTTAAATAAAATAATAATTAATAAAATGCTAAATTCTATATAATTAAACTTTAATAAATCTCAGCTCAAATAATAAATTAATAACATACTAATTTTTTCTAATATATTAAATAAAATATTTAAATAATCAATTTGATTTTTAATAACATCTTTATTAATTATTTTTAAAGTAAGTTTTTCATCAATTAATTTATTTTTATCAATTAAATGAGTTAATAAATTAATATTAGTTTTAATAGTTTTTTTAGTTTTACTAATAAAAAAGTTATGAACTAAACTAATTAGTAATCAAAAAAGATCAAAAACAAATAAGACTAAAAAAATAATTTTATTAATATAAAAAATTACAAAAAGAATAACTAAACTATTAATTAATCCACTTATTGTACTTAATAAAATATAAGTTTGAAAATTACTTATAAACTCAATTTCAGAATAACTATTTATAACATCTAATTTAATATTATTTTCAACTAAATAATAATAAAAGATTTCTAGTTTTTTAGTTTTAGTTTTTTGATAGTACTTATTTAATAAAATTTTAGATATTTCATTTAAAAAAATATTTATTAAAAAAATGCATAAAAAATATAAATATAAAAAATAAGAATTATTTTGATTTGTTATAGATAACGAATAAACATATAAAAATCTCATTTCTAAAATTGTTAATAATATACTAAAAATATTTAAAAAAATATAAAAACAATAACCTAAATAAAAATCAAATAACTTAAAAAGACTAGTATAGTTAGCTTTAAACTTTTTATAATTAGAATTAAAAATTAGAACATATCCAGTAAAAATTTTATAAAAGTCTTTATAAGTAATTTTTTCTTTTTTATCTTTTAAAGGGTCATAAATTATTAAATGATTATTTTGTTTTTCAACAACTACAAAATGTAATAATCCAACTTGATTAACAACTTGAGCTAAATAAACTTTTTTATTTATTTGTTCTAAGTCATTTTGAATTTGTAAAGCTTTAGTAGTTAAAAAATATTTTTGACAAACTTGAGAGATATCATAAAAACTTAATGTTTCTTCTGAATAATTAAGTTCTAATTTCAATCTATCTAAATCATAGTTTTGATTATAATAATAATTAATAATCATAACTAGACAAGCTATTGAACAATCATTGTATTCTCTTTGTTTAATCAGTTTAATAAAAATCACCTCTCATATATGTATTAGAGGTGATTTTAAAAAATTAACCAAAAATTACTAAATTTTTAAAAATTTCTTCTTTTTTTTCTTTTCCTAGTAAATATTCAACAATTGCTAAACTAAATTGCATACTTGTTCCAGCACTAGTTGCTGTTATAAAGTTTTGATCAACAACATAAGGTTTATTAACTACATTTGCTTTATCTAAATATAAGTCACATTTTGGATAATGAGTAATTGTTTTGTTATCTAATAATCTAGTTTGACCAATTACTTGTGGAGCTGCACAAATTGATGCAATTAATTTATTTTGCTTATTAAACTCTAAAACATTATCTATTAAAGTTTGGTTTTTAAATAAACTAGTAACACCACTTCCACCAGGTAAAATCATTCCATCATAATAATTAATATTTAAATCTTTTCATAATTTATCAGCTTTAATAGTAATATTATGTGAACCTTTTACTTCTAATTTATCTGTTGTTGAAATCATATCAACTAAAATTCCAGCCCTTTTTAAAACATCACATGGGGTAATTGCTTCAATTTCTTCAAAACCAGGATTTAAATACAATGCTATTTTTTTCATAATTCTCCTTTATTTAATTATACAAAAAGAGTCTTTTATAAAGACTCTATTCATTTGAAACTGTTAAAAGACTAGCAGGTTTTTTAGTTCGAATTTTATTTGATGAAACTATTAATGAACCAATAAAAGCTATTGTAATAATAATAAAGCTTACTATTAAAGTTCAAAATGAAAATCCATAAGGAATAGCAAATCCTAAAGCTGTTATTATTTTAATAATTAATGTAATTAAAATTCAAGTAAGTGCTGTTGAACTTGCTCAAACAATCAAACTAAAGACTACAGCAGTTCCAAAAGCATATTTACTAATCTTATAATTTGAATATCCTAATGCTTTCATTAATACCATAAATTGTTGATATTGAGTAACATAAATATCTGATATTAACATTACTAGTAAAGCAGAAGTGATAATTACAGTAATAATTAATAACATTCCAATTGAAATTGCTATAAATGTAATTTGATTGATTAATGTTTTAGAAGTAGCTAATAAATTTTGATTTTTTATACTACTTATCATATCATCATCACCTGAAGCTGATGAAGCTCCATGACCATTTAAAATATAAAACCCATTATAAGCAGTATCTGGAATAAAACTAATTCCACTAGTTAAATCTAAAGCTTCTTCAATGTTTGAATATTTTGAGTTATGTCATAAAAATTGGGCTTGCTTGAATGGATCTTTTTTACTAAATAAAAGATTATTAAATTCTTTTTTATTTTTGTTTTTATCTAAATAATTAGTGATTTGGTTAAAATCATATCGATCAAAACGAGAAATTATATCATTATATTTTTCTCCAGCTTTAATCACAGTTTCTCTATTATAAAAATTATCTTTAATTCCAATTTTTTTACCAATTGAAAGATTTAAAACTAAATTCATTAATCCTTGATCAGTTAAAATTAATTTTTGATTATATGAATCTAGTGTACCAACTGGTTTTGCTACAATTTTTAAATCTTTATTCTGATAAACTGTTTTAGCATCTTTTTGAATAATTTGAGCGTTTAATTTAGCTAAATTATTAGTTTTTGTTGATTGATACATTCAATATTCGGGTTTTGCTATTAAATTACTTAACCCTGATTTATAAACATTATCTATTGTTAGACTAAATCTTAAATCATATGGTCTAATCATTAAAAACTTTTCATTAGTATTTTTAATATCTCAAGCTTTAATTACTGATTTTGGAACTTTATTATAATCAACATCTTTTTTATATCAATGTTCAGTATTATTTTTTAACTGATCTTGAGTTTTTTTAGAATTAGATATATTAATAATTTGATCAATATCAATTAAACTTTGAGGAATATAAATTTGAATATTTTTATATTGATAATAAGGTCTAATATATGAACTTAATAAATCATCAAATTGATTATTATAAGTAAAATCATCAAACATATAACTATTATTTAATAATGTTCACTCTATAGTATCATAAGTTGAATCATTATCAAATCTATCTTGATCATATAATAGTTTTAAAGTGAACTTATTATTATCTAAATTATATGGATCTAGTCATCTAATATCATCACTATTAACAGCACTACTATTTCTACCAGTTCTAAATTTACTAATTAATTGTTTTTGTTGTTCTGTTAATAAATTATAGTATTTAGATTTAATAAAGTTTAAATCATCATAAACTCAAGCATGTTTTGGTAAATTAACATATCCATTTTTTGTATTAATAAAAAATTGCTTACTAGTAGTTAAAATATTTGATATATCAGTATTTTTATCTAAATTATAAAAAGCACTTGCTTGTTTATTTGGTAAAATAGGTAAATTAATTTGATTATTTTTTGAATCATATAATAAAAATTGATCATTTAATTTAATATCGCTTGTTTTCTTTTCTAAAAACACTTCTTGTAAAGCTAGTAGTTTTTTATAATCAACAAACAAATTATTAGCATTTTTTTGACTGATAATAAATGCTGATTGATTATTTGAAATACCAGTTAAAACTAAATCAGTATTTTTTTGATTAATAGCTGCTTTAATATCACTAACTGTAGTTAAAGTTTCATGATCTGGAATGTAGTGTTGAACATTATAAGCAATTGAAAATTGTTCTTTTCTTGATGGTTTTTGAATATAAGCACTAACATAAGGTGGCACTGCTTTTAAAATTGCATCAAAAATTTTTGTTTTTCAATCATCACTTTTACTTGTAGATAAATCATTTACTAAAATAGAAATTGCTGTAGTTCCAGTTTTTGTAAAATTATTAGTTAATTCTTTAAAAATTAGATCTTTTTGTTCATCAGTTCATTTAGTATTTTTATCATTTGGATTTATTATATTATCTTTTGAATTTAAAATTAGTCCTAATATTTGATCAATAACTCCAATTGAAAACTGGTTACCAACAACATTATATAAATTATTACCAAACATTTCAGTAAATAATAAATCTAATGAATTAGTTTTATTTGAATCATTTAAATGATCCTTATTTTGAATTAATTCTAATAATGTTCAAGCTAATTTATTTTTAATCTCTTTTTTATCTTTATCAAATTCTTCTAATTTGTATAAATATTTTGGAAAAGGATTAACATCATAAGAACTAGAAGCATAAGCTGTTGGATCATTATAATAAAATAATTCTTGATTATTTAAAATTGTTGAAGAGATATTTTTATCTAATTCTTCTTGTCCATTTCAATAATTAATTGTTGGTTTAGTTAGTGGTGAATTAGTTACACCTTTAGCATAATTGTACTCATTTGCATATTTAATACTTTTATAATAAGTATTTTTAATAGTAAAAGCAATTGATGGAATTGCTAAACCTGCTGAAATAAACATAGTTGAAATTCCAACAACAGTTACTAATAAGAAAATATTTTTTCTACCAGATGATGCTAAAGTTAAACTAAATTTTGTAGTAAATTTAGCTTTTTTAAATCAAGTTCTTTTTAGTCTATTAATGAATTTAGAACTAGATCAGTTTTGTTTTACTGCTAATATATCAAATAATGGCTTTTTAGTAATTAAAAATGCAGTTAGTAAAGAAATAATTAAACCAAATAAACCAAAAATTAATAAACTAATTAATAATGAAAATGGTTCAATAGTAAATGAATATAATGGAATACTAAAATAATGTACAAATAATTTAACAAAAACTGATTGAGTAGATAAACCAACAATTCAACCTAAAGGAACAGAAGTTAAAATAATAACTAAAATATAAGCTAAATAACTAATTGAAATTTGTAACGGAGAGCTTCCTAAAGCTTTTAAAATACCTATTTGTTTTGCATTAAAGTAAATAGTTTTTCTAATACAAATAATTAAAGCAATAATAGCAATTAGTGAAACAGCTAAAGCAGCAATTAAAGTTGAAATTTTATAAGTATTTATCGCAAGCGGAGCTATTGTTCAGTTAAATCTAAAAATTGAATGATCAAAATCTTTAATATTTAATCAAGTAGAAAGTTTATTTTTTTGCTCTTTTTGGTAATTAATAGAATCATATAATTTAGAAATATCATTCATTTGATACGCATTAAACATATCTATTGAAGCTGTAGAATATTTTTTTGTTAAAAAGAAAGATAAATATCCTTTAGAAACTCTGTTTGTATTTGATTGTGAAGTAGAACTTAAAATATCTTTTATAGTACTTTTATTAACATATAAAATAGCACCTAATCCAGATTGAGGAATTGGAAAATCAGGATCTGTTGTTGGGAAAAATGAATAAGCATCAGTTGCAAATCCAACAATTGATAACAAAGCACCATCAACTATAATTTGTTGACCTAATTTTAATTTATGAGCTCTTGCAAATTGCTCAGAAATTAAAGCTTCACTTTTAGTTGGTAACCTTGCTCCTTGGTTTTTATTTAAAATAGTTAAATTAGTAGTATGATTATCATTTAAAACAATCAAACGATATCTAATTTGAGTAACACTATCATAATTAAAAACTTCAGTTCTAAAATTAATATCATACCCACTTGCTAAAGCAGTATATTTTAAATGCGCTAATCAAATATTATGAATTAATTCAATATTATCAAATTGATTTTCACCAATTATAATATCTTTTTTTATGAAATTTGTATCTGATAAAACACTAACAACATTAGTTACAGAAGTACCATTACCATTGTAAAATAAAAGTTTAAATAAAGAAGTATCGTTAATAATTGGATTAATTGACTGAACTTTTTGATTATCACTAGTAATTAAAACAAGTTCAGTATTTCCTTTCATCCCTTTTTCTAAAATTAGCTTTTTAATAGCTTCTTTATTATTTTGATTAGATATTAAAATGCTATTATCAGATTCATTTACTTTTGTTTTATTTAGCTCAAATTCAGTAAGATAAGATTTATTTTTATCATTAATAACTCATTTATCAACTTGATTATTACTAATATTATCAAGCTTATTTCCAGTTAAAAAAGTATAAAAACTATTTCCTTTATTATTATTTTCAATTTTAAAATCACTAAAATATGGTAAATAAATATTTCTATAAATATATTGAAATAAAGACATTCCACTTATATAAATATAAGAAAATAACTTTTTATTTTGAATTTGTTTATTAAAAGTTTGTCTAAATTCTTTAGCATTAAAATTATTTTTTAAATTATCAATTTTAATATTTTTTAAAACTTTAGCATCATTTAAAAATTCATTTTTATCTTTAAAACTGTTAGTTAAATATTTTCCAATTACAGTATTTTTTAAATAAGTATATTCTTTATTATCTTTTAAAAATTGTTCATAAGAATGATAAGTAAACTTATTAAAGTATAGTGCAAGTTGTCATAATCAGTTATTTTCTCAAATTCATTGAATATTATTACCATTAATTGTTGTAAAAAGTTCAATAAAATCTTTATTTTCAAAAAGTTCAGTTAGTAAAGTTTTATTATCAAATTTACTAGTTAAATTTTTTTTATTTAATATAAAGTTTAAATATGAAATATTTTTATTATTAGAATTTTGATTGTAATAAGAATTAGAATTATTAGCCAAATCTAATAAAGGAATAACTGATCTATCTGTTGTTGAATTATTTCTATCAGTTCTATAAGTTCTAATTTCATTAGAACTACTATAATCAAATTTATTTACATTATTAACTATATTATTATAAGTTTTATTAATTCTTGAAGTTAAAGTAAGAGAAGTGCTTAAAATAAATGAAGCTAAAAAAGATAATAAAAGGATAATGATAAACTGAATTTTAAACTTAAAAACACCTTTAAGTCCTTGTTTTAATAACAAAAAAAAGCTATATATTCTTTTCATTGTACTTCTCCATAATTACAAATAACTTGTCTTTTTAATACTATCATTTTTTTATGTAAACTACATTTTTAAAGGTCTTTTTAAAATAAATCAATATAGTGATATGTTAATATTTAATTGATAATTTTATTAGTACAAGGAGAAATGGATGAAAAAAATATTAATAAGTCTTAGCACATTTTCATTACTAGTAAGTTCATCTAGTATAGTTTCTTGTACAATAACTTACCAATTTAAAAATAATTATTTAGATCAAATTAAATTATTATTAAACACTTCTGCAATCGCTAGTCAATCGATTATTTTAAGTGATAAAAATACTACAAACATAAGTACTGATTATTCATTAAAAACTTTTAGCCAAACTAAAATTAGTGATTTATATAAAAATCAAGAAAAACAGTTAGTAGATAAATATATTGTTGATAAAAAAATAACTTATGAATATCAATTTAAATCAATGTTTTTAACATTAGAAAAACAAGACTGAACAAATAAATTAAAACAAATAGCTTTACTTGAAAAAGATAAAAATACTAATTTAGATTTAAATTGAAATGACCAAACTACTAGAACAACTGAAAATAATACTTTTAAAACTCTAAGTTTAATTTCTGCTGGAATTAATTTTTTGTTTTCTGGTGATTTTACACCAAATCAACAAGGTAATTTAATTAATAACTTTTTATCTAATCAATCAGCTTTATTAGAATCAACAGTTTTTAATAACAACAAATTTACTAATCTTATTGACCAACTTAATAAAATAGAAGAAAATAAATTTTATAATATAGCCAATAGTTTATTTTCTCAACCAGACTGATTTACTAACTCAAATAATAAAAATTTAACCCAAAAAACATTAAAAGAAATTTTAGAATTTTCATCTCAAAAATTATGAGATGAAATTTTACCAAACGACAATAAGCAAGATTTAAAAATAGACTGATCTAAAATTATTAAACCTCTAATTGATTTATTAAAAGCTTTTAGTATTTATCAAAATTTAATAGAACAAAAATCAGATAAAACTTTAAATTATTCTACTATGCAACCTTTATATTTATTTAGTAAAGAAAAAACTAATAGTGAGTTTTTATATGAAATTTTACAGACTGATTTACAAACTATTTATAAAGACAAAACTGAAGAACAAATTAAACAAGAAATTAATTCAATTGATTTAAAAAAAATAATTTGGTTTTTGAAAAATAATTTGGTTTTTGAAAAAGAAGATAAATATGGATATAAATTTCAAAAATTTATTGTGATGTTATTAGGTAGTTCAAGTGAAGTAGAACAAAAAAATAATATTACAAACAATTTTTTAATCTCACCTTTTTATAAATGATATGAACAAAAAAATAATAAAGAATTATTAAAAAAAATCATTATAGAAAAATTAAATAAAATAGAAAAAATTAAACCTTTTGCTTCTATTATTTCTAATTATCTTCCAATCTTATTTGACATTATTAAAGCATTTCACCAAGATTTAGTTGAACAAGGTGTTAATAATAAATTAAAAACAGAGCTAAATAAATACTTAAGTTTAGCAAAAGTGATTTTGCCATCACTAGGAATAGATAAAAAAGTCATTGAGTTTTTAGATTCAAAAGCTTTAAAAGATTTTTTAAATAATTGTTTTTTAGCTTTATATAACCAAGACTTTTTAAAAGAAGTTTTTATATTAATTAATCAATTATCAGATAGACAAGTATTTAATAATCAAATTATTGATAATATTTCAAATATTTATAATCTTACTAATTTAAAATTAGACAAATTTTTAGATTATTTATTAAGTTTAATAAAAAAACCAATAAGTGGTAAAAATAGCTTTGATGAGT
This sequence comes from Mycoplasma leachii PG50, assembly GCF_000183365.1. Lineage (NCBI taxonomy): Bacteria > Bacillati > Mycoplasmatota > Mollicutes > Mycoplasmatales > Mycoplasmataceae > Mycoplasma > Mycoplasma leachii. Next base: position 620,454 of record NC_014751.1, read on the forward strand.
TCCAATTTTTATATGGTTTAAAAGATTTATCAATTTCTCAAATTATTAAAAATTTAGAAAATTTTTATAATAAAGATGATTTGTCATATATTTTTAATTTAGATAATTTTAAAAATTTATTAGATGTAATTTTTAACAAAAATATAACTTCTAGTTTTAAATATAATAAAGAGCAATTAGAAACAAAAAATGCTTTATCAACTATTCTGACAATTTTAGCTTTAAATCCCAATAAAGTAGAAGATTTAAAAATTAATATAACTAGTGATAATAATAAAATTAGTGATAGTGTTAATAAGCAAATAGAAGAAAAACAATATGGATTAGCTTCAGTAATTTTATTAGGTTATAACAATGACAAAAAGAGATTTTATGAAAATTCTATTTTAGATAATGTTTCAAATTTATTTGGACATAGTCAAAAAGATTTAAATAAAGAAGCTTCTAAAAATGCTATAAATGTTTTAATCAAATCATATTTAGAATTAATAAATTGATTTCAAAACGTATCTATAAAAAAATATGCTAAAGATAATTTTGATGTTTATTTAGATCAAAATAATTGAACAACAGAACTTATAGATCAAAAAGGAAATATTGATAATTTAAATGAAACATTAACAATTAATTATATGTTAAAATTTAAAAACCCAAACAATAATAAACAAAATTGAACTTATAAAATTTCATTAATTAGAACTTCAAATTCTAATCAACCTTGAAAAATAGCTCAAATAACTAAATTAAATAACAATAAATAATCTCTAAAGTTGTTTTATATAAGTTTAAGGAGAAAGTTATGAAAAAATTACAAAAATATATTAAATAATTATCATTAGGTTCTGTTGTAGTTTTAACTAGTACTACTATAAGTTGTAATGTTAATACTAGTAGTAAAAATATTTTTGAAATACCTACTTCTAATAAAAAACCCAAAACACCTAATAGTCATTCAAATTCTACAAATAATTCAACTCCTGAAAACTCAAATACACAACCAAATAATTATGAAAATAATGATGATAATACAAATAACAATTCAAGTGTAACTAATAATAATGAACACTCTAATAATGAAACAATAACTCCTTATGTTGAAAATAATACTTAAACAAATGATGCTTTTATTAATAGTCAAACTTACTTTTCTACAATTTTTAGTTTAGATTACAATTTAACTAGTTTGGATAAAACTTATCTAGAAAATGTCAATAAAAATTTTAATGAATGTTGATGATAACACAATAAAAAACATTATTTTAAAGAATAAACTTCCTATTAACTTTTATTCTCATCCAAATATAGTTTAGAAAAGCAAACTATAACACTAGATAAATTTAAAAATTATCAAGTTGAATTAAAACTTTTTGATATAAGTACAAAAGAACAAGTTCCAAGTGAAAAAATTAAATGATATCAACAAATTTCTTATCTAGAAGATCAAGTTATTAGTGCAAATGATAATCAAGATAAAGCAACTTTTATATTATCTAGTGATGGAACTATAAAATGAAAAGATACAAAAGAGTCTAATGAAAGAGAAGTAGAAGAAAAATCAGCAAGATTATGAGCTAAGTATAAAGGGTATTTATATTCAACAATTATTAAAGTTTATTCAGAAGACAAAAGTAAGTTAATAAAAGATGAAAATGAAGCTATAGAAAAAGCTAAAAAAATTGTTGAAGAAAATGGTTGAAATAAATTGCCTACTTTAGAAAAATTAACTAAAGCCTATGAATGAGTAACTAAGGAAGTGAAATATGATTATGATTTCACAACTGGTTCAATTATAAAAAATCAAAATGCACATTCAGCATTAGTAAAACTAAAAACTGTATGTACAGGATATGCTAAAGGTTTGAAATTAATATTAGAAGAACTTGGAATTCCTTGCAAATTTATTGAAGGTCAAAGCAAAAGAGAAGAATCTGCAGCAAAACATGCTTGAAACTTAGTTCAAATAGATAATGAGTGATACCATGTTGATCCAACTTCAGATAGAACTGATAGTAAAACAAAATTTAATTTCTTTTTAAATACAAATGATGATTTTCTTGAGTCAGATATTTTTGACCACAATTTCAAAAATCCAGGTTCAAGTTTAAGAAATCTAAGATTTAAAAACTTTGTTAAAACAAAAGAAGATGTTATGGTATTGATTGATAACAATTTCAATCCAAACAATAAGCAAGTAAATAGATTAATTTGATAGTTGACAGAGGTAATTTCAATATTGTTAATAAAGCTCTTGAAGAAAGAAATTTAGATGTTCAAAATTGAAGTTATGGTTCTATTTCATCAGGAAGTCCTAACAAATCGATTATTTATACATTTAACAACTCAAATATTAAAGAATTAACTGATGTTAAGATAAATAATATTGAACAATATGATAATAAAAATGCTATAAAAATAGAATTTGATAAAGAAATTAAAGATTTAAAAGCTGCTAATTTTAACATTGATAATGCTATTATTAAAAAAGTTGAACAAATTCAAAATGGTAAAACTTACATTTTATACTTAGAGCACTTTTCTAGTTTTGGTGAAATAGAAGTTAAATTGAAATCTATTAAAAGATTATAAATTTGACTTAAATGGGAAAGAGAAAATCAAATTTAACATTAAAAAAACAAGAAAAACCTAATATAAAAATTCAATCACTAGATAATAGTAGAATCAAGATTATTAGTAAAACAAATAACTTATAATATAACTTCAACAATAATAGTTGAAAGGATGTTCCTTCTAATTCGATATTAAGCGATTCTACTATTGGAAAACTTTATGTTAGATATAAAGAAAAAGATAATAGTCCAAGTTCAGATGTAACAGTATTTGAAATTCAAAAAGCTAATGAAGTTGACAAATTAGTTAAATTAATTAATCATAATATGCTTATTGGTTTAGATTATAGTATGGAATTTAAAAAAAGAAAAAGATACAAATTGAAATACAGTTAAAAAAACAACATTAAAAGATTTAGATAAAGGAACATATTGAATAAGAGCTAAAGCATTTGATTCAACTTTAGCTTCAAATATTTCAAAAGTAGAAATAAAATAAAAAATAGTTAGGTTATTAAAAACTAATCTAACTATTTTTTATTTTTCATTCTATTATATAATTCATAAACTTTAGACTCATATTGATTATTTTTATGATTATAAAACTTTTTATTTTTAATTTCATCTGGTAGATATTGTTGTTCTACTCAAGCATTTTCATAATCATGTGGATATTTATAACCAATTCCTATACCAAGCTTAATAGCAGATTTGTAATGATTGTCTTTTAAATGTTTTGGTACGCTATAAATATTTCCCTTCTTAACAAAATCTAAAGCAGAATTTGTAGCTAAATATGCTGAATTAGATTTTAAGCTCAAACTCATTTCAACAATTGCTAAACCTAGTGGAATAATTCCTTCTGGAAAACCAATTTGTCTAAAAGCACTACAAGCTTGAACTACTCTGCTTGGAATTGTAGGATTAGCTAAACCAATGTCTTCATAACTAATTATTATCATTCTTCTCATTAAACTTTCATAATCACCTAATTCAATTAATCTACTAAAATAATACAAAGCAGCATCAACATCACTACCTCTAATTGATTTTTGTAAAGCTGATTTTAAATCATGAAAATCATCACTATCTTGAACTGTTGGATTTTTTGAAACTGTTATAATAGTTTTAATTTTTTCTATGTCTATAAATTCATTGCTATAAAGTTTATCAATTAATTCCAAATAATTCAAAAAAGTTCTAACATCTCCAACACTTAATTGAGCTAAAAAATCTAAAGCCTGATCTGAAATTTTGATTTTTAATTGATATTCATTAATAACTTTTTTAGCATAACTAATCAATTCATCTTTATTAACTAGTTTTAATTCTATTAATAGACTTCTACTTCTTAATGCAGGATTAACTACAAAAAATGGATTTTCAGTAGTTGTTGAAAAAACAAAAATATTTCCTTTTTCCATATACTCTAATAAAATATCTTGTTTATCTTTATTTAATCTATGTATTTCATCAATTATTAAAATAAATTTTTCTTTTTTTAAAGCATTTTGAATAATATTAATAAGTTTTTCTTTTTTATCATAACTAGCATTAAAAATTTCATAATCAATTTTTAAATCATTTGCTAAACTAATTGCAAAACTAGTTTTACCAACTCCACTTGGACCAAAAAAGATTAAAGATGTACAATAATTATTTAAAATCATTTTATTTATTAATCCATTAGGTTTTAAAATTTCAGTTTGTCCAATTATGTTCTTAGTACTTTTTGGTCTTAATAAAAAAGATAGTGGCTGATCCATGTTAACACCTCATTTTTATTTTATTCTTTTTAATTTATAGATACACTTATAAAGTTTAAAAATAAAAACTCACAATTTAGATTGTGAGTTGTACATTATATTATATTTTTGCTAGTAATTTTTATTATTAAAGATTATTTCATATACATCTTCATACTTAGAAACAGAAGTGATTTTTAAAACATCTTGAACTTCTTGAGGAATATCTTCAATATCTTTAACATTTTTTGAAGGAATTAAAATATGCTTTAATCCACTTCTAGCTGCAGAAATTGATTTTTCTCTTAACCCACCAATCGGTAAAATATTTCCTCTTAAAGTGATTTCTCCAGTCATACCAAAATCTTTTGAAACTGGTTGTTTAGATAAGGCTGAAATCAAAGCTGTTGTTAAAGTAATACCAGCACTTGGTCCATCTTTTGGAACAGCACCTTCAGGAACATGAATATGAATATCAATATCATCAAATTTTTCTTTAGTTATACCAAATTTTTCATGATTTGCTTTTACATAAGTTAAAGCAATAGTTGCAGATTCTTTCATTACTTCACCTAGTTTACCAGTTAAAGTTAGATTACCTTTTCCTGCATATGTACTTACTTCTATTGGCAAAATATCTCCACCAAATTGAGTATAAGCTAAACCTGTTACTACTCCAACTTGTGATTCTTCTTCTTTTGAAGTGTGCTCAAAAATATGTTTTCCTAAATATTCAATTACTACTTCTCTAGTAACTACTAAATTATTAATTTCTCCATTTAAAAGTTTAACAATAAATTTTCTAGCAATTGTTGCTAAATGTCTTTCTAATTGTCTTACTCCAGCTTCTCTAGTATAGTACTTAATAATTTCATCATAAGCTTCATCAGTAAATTTTAATTCATCTTCATTTAATTGATTTTCTTCAAGTATTTTTTTAGTTAGATAATCTTTTGCAATATGCATTTTTTCAATTTCTGTATAACTAGATAAATTAATAATTTCCATTCTGTCATATAAAGCTTCTGGAATGTTTTCAATATAATTAGCAGTTGCTATAAACATAACAGTACTTAAATCATAAGGTTCTTCAATATAGTGATCTGAAAATTCTTTATTTTGTTCTGGATCCAACACTTCTAACATTGCTGATGCTGGATCTCCTCTATTATCACTAGCCATTTTATCAATTTCATCTAATAAAAATAGTGGATTTTTAACTTTAGCTCTTTTTAAAGCTTGAATAATTCTTCCAGGCATTGAACCAACATAAGTTTTTCTATGCCCTCTAATTTCAGATTCATCTTTAACTCCACCTAATGAAACTTTAACAAACTTTTTACCTAAAGCCTCAGCAATCGATCTAGCTAAACTAGTTTTTCCAACTCCTGGAGGACCTACAAATGTAATAATAGGACCTTTTAATGACTTAGTTTTTTGTTTAACAGCTAAATATTCAATAATTCTTTCTTTAACTTTTTTTAATCCAAAATGGTGTTTTTCTAAGATCTCTTGAGCATATTTTAAATCATCAATGTCTTCAGATTGTTCTCATCAAGGAATAGACATCATTCAATCAACATAGTTTCTTTCAACATTAACTTCAGCACTACCTGGTTGCATTGTTTCTATTCTTTTAATTGAAGATAAAATTTTTTCTTTTACAGGTTCTGGAAATGGTTCTTCTTCTAAACGTTTTTTGTATTTGTCTAATTGAGAAGCATCAGAACTTTCATCTTCTAATTCTTCTTTAATGATTCTCATTTTTTCTCTTAAATAATATTCTTTTTGTTGCTTGTCCATTTTATCTTTTAACTTTTTATTAATTTCAGAATCAACACTTGAATTATTATTTAATTTAATAGTAGGTTTAGGTCTATTAACAATTAGTTCTTTTAATAAGTCTAATTTTTCTAAAATAGAAGTAGATTGAATTAAAAGCAACTTAGTATTTAAAGAAACTAGAGGCATTTTATCAATAATTTGATAAATTAATGAGTTTAATTTATAAAAATCATTATCATTAAATGCTAAAAGTAATTCAGAAGTATTAAATGAGTGTTTTTCTTGTAATTCAATAAGAATTTCTTTTATTTTATTTTTTTGAACATCAGTTCTTGGTGTTTTATCTTCAAACACGCTACCAAGAGCATAAATCACACCATTTTCTTCAACAAATTCATCGATCTTAATTTTTTGGTCATATTCTAATTCAGCTGAAATTGTTCCATCTTTTCAAACTTTTTTAATTGATAAATTAGCAACAGTTCCCAAATAAAACAAATGATCTAAATTAGGCTCTTCTTCTAAGGGGCTTTCTTGAGAAACTACTACAACTTGATTATTATAAGATTCAACAGAAGCATTTAAGGCATTCTTACTTTTTGTTCTTCCAAACTCAATAGTTTTAGAAGTAGTTGGTAAAATAAATATTCCTCTAGTTACAACAACAGGTAGCTTTTTATCTTTCATAAAATTTACTCCTTTTATTTTCTTTAAATATTGTAACACAGTTTTTTAGCACTTAATAGACTAAAGTGCTAATTTAATAAAAACTATCCTTGAAAAAGGATAGTTCATTTTTTTATTAATTTCCGTTATTTTCAAATATAAATGTTTCTAGTGATTCACTTTCAACTTGATGTTTAATAGCCTGATTATCAATTAGAGATTTAATTTTTTCAACTTCTATTCCATAAAGATTAGCAAACTCTTCAAGTTTTGTATTTACTGCTTCTTCACTAGCTTTAATATTTTCTTTATTTTTAATTTCATTAACTACTAAAAATGATTTAATTCTATGAATTGCATCATTTTTTAGCTCTTCATCAATTTCTTCTTGTGAAATTTTTGTTATTTCTTTATACTTATCTAAAGTAATTTTTTGTTGAGTTAATTGATCTTCAAACTCTTTTTTAACATCTTTTAATTGTCTTTCAACAATAGTTTTTGGAATTTGGAATTCTGAAGTTTTAATAATTTCATCAATTATATTTTCAACAAATTCTGACTTGCTATTTTTTGTCTTTTGTTCTAATACATCTTTTTTAACTTTTTCTTCTAATTGAACATAAGTTGTAATATCAGGTAAATTTAAGTCTTTTACTAATTCATCATCTTTTGCTGGCAGAATTTTTTCTTTAATATTTTTAATGTTTAATATAAATTTAGCATCTTTTCCAGCTAGTGATGGAATATATTCTTCAGGAAACTTAACATTAATTTCTTGATTTTCACCAATTTTTAGACCAATCATAGAATCTTCAAATCCTGGTACAAATTGATTTGAACCAATTTCTAAAACAAAGTCTTTAGCTTCTCCACCTTCAAAAGCTTGATCATCTACATAACCTTTAAAATCAAAAGTTACAATATCTCCCTTTTGAATTTGGTCATTAGCTTCTCTTTCTTTTTGCATAGCAAATCTTGAGCGATACATATCAATAACATTATCAACATCTTCTTGACTTACTTCTACAGTTGATTTTTGAACAGTTGAAATATTTTTATATTCACCAATTTTTACTTCTAAAACTAAATCAAAAACAAAATCAATTACAATTTCTTTTTCTGATACTTTAACAATTACAGGAGTTGGTGAATTATCATTTTGAATTCTATTTTCTTGAGTTAGTGCAAAATCAAATGCTGGTTTAATAACTATTTTAAAAGCTTCATTATAAATTTTAATAGGTGTTAAATATTTAGCAACTTCACTTTCAGGAGCTTTACCTTTTCTAAATCCTGGAACTACTAAATTGGCTTTTAATCTATTTTTAGCCTTTTTTAAAAATTCTATTCACTGTTCACCATCAACTGTAACAGTTCATTTTCCTTGACCTTGATCAACTAATTTTTCTTGTGCAAAAATCATTTTAATATTTCCTTTTCTATTTTATATATGATATATTGATGTTTTTAGGTTTTATAGAAATTGTTTGATTAATTATTCTATCAATAGCTCTAAAAATTTTATCTTCATTGATATTTAAGTCTTGTAATTTTTGTTCTTGAATTCTAATAGTTGTTAGTATGTGCAATTGATTTTCCTCAAGTAAATAAATAGAAGAGCTAATATCTTGTGGATTTGAAATTTTAGTAGTTGATAAAATTACATTTTCAATTAGTCTATTAATAACTTTTTTTTCTATTTGTAAATTACCTTTAGTATTTTTTTCTATATCTATATACATATAAATACCTCAATAATTAAGCTCTTCCTACATATTTTCCATCACTACTTGAAACAATTATTTTAGTTCCTTGATTTACAAATAAAGGCACCATTATTTCTAAACCGGTTTCTAATATAGCTTTTTTTTGAGCTCCACTTGTAGTATCACCTTTAACAGCAGCTTCAGCTTCAACCACAGTTAATTCTACTTTAACAGGAAGATCAATTCCTAAAACTTCTCCTTCAAATTCAGTCATATTAATCATTAGACCATCAACTAAAAAGTTTTTTTCTCATTCTAATCTAGTCATTGGTATTTGAATTTGTTCATAAGTTTCAGTATTCATTAAATATGCATCATTTCCATCATTATACAAATATTGCATTTCTTTTCTTTCAATCATTGCTTTATCAACTTTTTCACCACCTGTAAAAGTTAATTCCACTCTAGCACCAGTTCTCATATTTTTTGCTTTAACAGTTACTTTACCTTGTTGTCTTCCTGTTTTTGAAAATGCTTGTTCTAATACTAAATAAATATTTCCATCATATATAAATGTTGTACCTGGGCGTAAATCGTTAACTGACATTATATTCTCCTATCTTTAAGCTAATTAAAAAAGCAAAATTCCTTATAATTATATCATTTATTTATAATTGCTTATTTGTTATTTTAAGCTTAGTCAAACTTATCGTTTATTTTTAAATCACTTAATTTATTTAAATAATAATTAGAAGCTAAGATCATTTTTTTACCTTCTTTTTGAATTTCTAAAATTAATAAACTACTATCTAAAGTTTTAACAACTATTCCTTGTTTATTAATATCAATAATAGTTCCAGGAGCAACATTTTTATTTTGATCATCTAAATCAATTATTTTAGAACTTTTAATTTTATATCTTTGATTATTAATAGTTGTATGTGAAATTGGAGTTGGACAAAGTGATCTAATTAAATTAAAAATATCTAAACTAGTATTATTTCAGTTGATTTTTTCTTCTTCACTAGAAATATTCTTACAAAAAGTAACTCCATCTTCATTTTGTTTAATTAACTCAAACTTATGATTATAAATATCAACTAAATATTTTTTACACATACTATAAGCTAATTGACCCATTTTTTCAAATAAACTACCAGAGTCATCACTATCTAAAATGTCAATACTTTCTTGAACATAATAATCACCAGCATCCATTTGCTTAACCATTTGCATAATTGTAATCCCAGTTTTTTTATCTCCATTTTTAATAGCATATTGAATAGGAGCACCCCCTCTTAATTTAGGTAATAAACTACCATGAAAATTAATTGAATCAATTTTTGCTAATTTTAAAATTTTAGTTGGAATAAATTGACCAAAAGCACAAGTAATTAAAAAATCAAACTCTAATTTAGCTAATTCATCATAAATATCACCTATTTTATTTGGCTGAACAACTTTTAAATTGTTTTGTAAAGCTAATTGTTTAACTGGTGTATAAACTATTTCTTTTTTTCTACCAATTGGTTTATCTGGTTGACTAATTACTAAAACAACTTCAACTTGATTCATTTCAATTAAAGCTTTTAAAACATCAGATCCAATTTTTGGAGTGCCACAAAAGACAACTTTAATTTTATTTTGCATGCTTAGCCTCTCATATTTTTATTATTTCATCTACTTTTTTTAATATTACTACCATAGCTAAAGTATCTCTATTACAATATTTAATCATATCTTTTCTAATTAAATTATCTCAAACATTTTTTTCAATTCTTTGTTCTAAAAATCTTCTAAACGTTTCACTTGCTTTACTTCCATTATTAATTGTTAAATTTTTATAAGTAAAAGTTGAATCTAAAGCTGGTTGAGTTTTTTTAATAGAATAAGATCCATAAAAATTTTTATTTGCAATTAAAAATCAAGGCCTAAAATTAGCATCAATACTATTATCTTGTTTTACACCTTTAAAAAAGTCCATCAAATCAATTGTATTATTAACAATATATAAAATTGGAATCGCTAATTTTGGAAATAAAAAAGCAATTCTTTTTAAAACAGATTTTTCAAAAGTGTCATTATAAGCAACATAAACACCTTTTTTATTACTAAAAATATCTTTTAAAAAATTAATAATAAATTCTTTTCTTGGATCTTGATAATCATTTGCTAAAAAATCATAATGAATCATACTATCTGGATTATTATAATCGTAATTTTTATCATGAATTATATCAATTGAATATTGAAAAGGAATTTGATAATAAGGATTAACTTTACTATATTTTGGTACAGCAAATTTAACTGTTTCAAAATCATACATATAAATTGGTAGTGTTTTATATTTATTCATTACTTGTTTTAAAATATAAAAATAATTATTATCAATCATTAATGAAGGATCTGATTTAATTTGATCATCTAATTTACTAATTTCAAAAATACGATTATACTTATAATTAATAAATTTATCATATTGATCATTTAATAAATTAGTAATTTCAATATCTAATAATGAATTATAGTCTTTAAAATATGGTGAGTGTAAATGTCTAATTAAAAAAGCTTTTTGTGTTTGTCTAGCTCCACCAAAATGCCAAAAATTAGGAGTTTTTTCATCAAATCAATTTAATACATGTTGACAAGCTTTATAATCTGAAATTTCTCTAGTTCACTTAATTCAATTTTTAGTTTTTTTATCATAATGTAAATAACAAGAATCATTTTTAAAAATTTCTATAATTTGATTTTCACCATATCTTAACATATAAGCAATTTTTAAAAATAATTCATCTAAATCAACAACATTAATTAAGTTTTTATAATCTTCAAATAATGTGGTTCTAGTTTTAGATTGACCATAAGTAAAATAATCAATTTCAATTAATTTATTCAAATCTAAATCTTCAATTTCATCTACATCTTTAAATCCCAAATCTAAATAATTAATATTATCAACAATATTTTTAGCTTCATCAAAACTGATATTTTCATATTTTTTTATAAATTCATCAATACTTGTTTTTAAATCAAAATCAATATTAGTATCATAATCTCTTAAATAATTTTTATTTAATCTAGCAATTGCAATATTATCAACAATATAACCATTTTTTTCTAAAACATAAACTTGATAAGCTAAATCCCAAAAATGTTCTTTTTTAACTTTACTAGTAGCTTTTGCTTCAATTATTTCAACATGATTATTACCATTTAATTTCAAAACATCACATTTAACTTTTAAATTAAAATTATCATATTCAAAAGCTGGCTCATATAAATAGATATATTGATCTTGATGGTTTTTTAATAGTTCTCTAGTTTGATTTACTGCATCAATTATATTTGCTGTATCATTAAAGTCTTTAGTTAGTTTATCTGGATATTCTTTAATTTGTTTTAAATCAAAATATTGAATTACTTGTTGACCAAATTCTAATCCGTCTTCAATAGCATCACCTTTAAACTCATCAAGATTAAATCCATCATCACTATTAAAAAAATTTTCTCACTTTTGTTTAAATTCATTTTTTTCTTGTTCAGTTTTTAATTCTGTATTTGTATATTCTTCAAATAAATTAATACTAGTAGCATCACTTGAAAAATCATCTTCAGATTCTAAATCATGATCAATATTAAAAAAATACTCTTTATTTTTATTTCATTCAACAGCTTTTTTAAAATTATTTATATTATGTAAAATTCAAGCAATTTTAATACATTTTAAATTAGCAATTTTAAAAATTTCTTTAGAAATATTAATTTTAAAAATACTATTCATAGACTAATTCTTTCTAATATTTGCTAAGTAAAATTATACTTTATTAAAAATAAAAAAGGCATCATTAGTGCCTAAGTTTAATTACTTTTAGCTCTTGAAGGAACAAACTTTTTATTAGAAATATTTAACTTTCTTTCTTGATAAATATCTAGTGATCCTTTTTGAGATTTTTGTTTTTCTTTTGCTTTTTTTAGTTGTTCTTTTTCTTGTTGAGCTAATTTTTTAGCTTGCATTTTTTCAACTTCTTTTAGTTTTTGTTTTTCAGCTTTAGTTAATTTAATAGTTTTTTCACCAATTGCTATTCTTCTTTTGGTTTCTTCTAAATCAATTTGACTATTAACTATTCATTCAGTATTATATTGTGATTTATTGATTTTAGTAGTTAAACCTTCAACTTCATAAGCTCTTATTTCAATTATTTTTTGAGTTTTTGGTTCAATTAATTGAACAATTACATCAAAAACATCACGATACTTGTATTCAGCACCTTTTCTAGCATACACTTTTTCAAACTCAATTCTTAAATTTTTTTTATGTTCATTTTTTAAAATGTACTCTTTAATCTTACTTCTTACTTGATTGTATCTTTTTTCTTTTTCTTTTTTGTTTGCTTTTTTACCTGTAATAGTGCTTCAAATTACAAAACCAACTACAAAAACTAAAAGCACAATCATCAATATTGTAGATGTTTGCATAAAATCATTTCTTTCTATAACAATATAATTATAAAGTATTTTTATTTAATTACTTTATCAATAACAGCTCCACCTAGACAAATATCATTTAAATAAAATACAGCTTGTTGACCTATTGTAATTGCTTTTAAAGGTTTTTTAAAAATTACTTGATAATTATTATCATCTATTTTTTTAACTACTACTTTATTATCTATTTGACGATATCTAAATTTAGCTTGACATTCAAACTGATTAATATCATCAACATACTTAGAAACATCTAAAATTCAATTAATATCATTTACTAAACAACTAGTTGAATGTAAATAACTTTGATCACTTGTACTACATACATATAAAATGTTTTTTTTAACATCTTTATCAGCTACATAATAAGGTTCACTCATTCCAGAAAGATTAATGCCTTTTCTTTGACCAATTGTATAATACATTACTCCAATGTGTTGTCCTAAAACTTTATTAGTTTTAATATCAACAATATCTCCAGTTTGATTTGGAATATAATTTTGTAAAAAATTAGTGAAACTACGTTCACCAATAAAACAAATTCCAGTTGAATCTTTTTTATTAGCTGTAATTAAGTTTTGTTTTAAAGCTATTTTTCTAACTTGTTCTTTTGTTAGATTTGCTAAAGGAAATAAAGTCTTACTTAATTGCTTTTGATTTAATTGACTTAAAAAATAAGTTTGATCTTTATTAGTGTCACTTGCTTTAATTAATTCATATTGATTAGTAGTTTTATTAAATTCAACTTTTGCATAATGACCCATAGCAATATAATCAGCATTTAATTGATTAATTGCATAATTTAAAAACTTATCAAATTTAATATATTTATTACATAAAATATCTGGATTTGGTGTTCTTGCTTTTTTATACTCTTCTATAAAATATGAAAAAACATAATCTCAATATTCTTTAATAAAATCAACTCTATGTAATTTAATGTTTAGTTTATCAGCAACCGCTTTTGCATCTAAATAATCTTGTTCTTGAGGACATATATCATTATTAATATTTGCATTACCTAAAATATCATTATTAGTTGCAGAATCTCAGTTTCTCATAAATAATCCTTCAACTTCATAACCTTGTTGTAATAATAAATAACAAGCAACTGAAGAATCTACTCCACCAGATAATCCAACTACAACTTTTTGTTTCATATATATCCTTTCTAAAATTAATGCTTATATAAAATTATAAATTAGTAAAATCCTACTTACTAGATTTACAAAAAAAGCTCCTAAATATTTAGGAGTTAAATAGATATGTTTTTTAATTCTTCTTCAAGTTCTGTAATTTGATCAACTAAGTCAAATAATTTAGATTGAATTTGATCTTTTTGTTCTTTATTAATTAGTGTTTCTATTTCTTGAACAAATGTTTCAATTTCTTTTTTATTATTTTCTTCTAAATCTAGAATTAAATTTTCTTTAAAAAGTTCTTCTAGCAATGATGAGATAGGTTGTTTAAGTTCTTTTATCTTATCTAATGGTAAAGATTGATAAATTTCTAAATTTGTTTGTTTTTTGCTCTTTTCTGATTCTTTAACTTTTTTTATAACCATATTAAAATAATCAACTAGCATTTTTTTAATATCTCTTCTACTAATACTTTTAACTCATTCTGATTATTAGGTTTATCTAATATAACCTTTATTTTACTTTTAATTCATTTATTTCTTTGATTTATTTTTGAAGTTTCAAAATCATCTTTTTTAGGTTCTTTATATCCTTCATCATTTGGAAGATTTTCTTTTTCATTTGTATTATTATGAGAGTTGGTACCGCTAGAATTGTGATTTGGTTGAAAATTATCCTTAGATTCTGGGTTTTTAGAATTGTTTTTATCTAAATTACTTGTATCACCTTGACTAGAGTTATCTTTTGAATCGTTATTATCTTTTATTTCTTTTTCTTTTTCACCTGGTTTAGGTTTAGGAGTATCTGGTTGATCTGGTCTTTTTGGATCAACTAGAGTAGTTGAGTTGTTTGAATCAGATTCACTTGGCTTAGTGTTTTCTGGTTTTTTATTTGAACTCTCGTTTGATCCTTGATTTGATGTTTCACTTGAACCTGAATTTGTAGGCTCAACTGGTTTTGATCCAGGTTTGTCTACACTAGATTTGTTTTCTTTTTTTGCAGGATTATCACAAGCAATCACTAAACTAGCACCAGTCGAACTAATCGCTATTGTTCCTAAAATTGCTAATAATTTTTTCATATGTTCACACCTTATTTTTAATGAGTTTATTAACTCTATTTAGTATATTTCTTTTTGTTAAACGAATTGGTTTTTCTTAAGTTGCTAATATTGTTATTATAACAATTGTTTTATCTCGCTTATTAATTTATCTTGCCTTTGTTTAAATTTAATTAATAAAGAATTAATTTTACCTAAAATATTTTCTTTGTTCTTTAGTTGACACCTTATTTAAAAAATAATTATTCTTTACAATTATTTCTTGTTTTTCTATGTCAATAATTTTGCAACTATTAACAAAACCGTAATTAAATAAGAATACTAATTTCAACTTTATTATATCTTTTCCCTTAGATTAAAAAAATAGTTTTAAAATCTTAATATTAAACTTTCTCATAAACTTTAGTTTTAAATAAAATTTATTAAATATTTATAAATAAGTTTAAGTCAAAAAAATATTAATTAATATCATATACTTCTCTATAATTTTTTATACTTTTTATATATTTTTTATTGCTTTTAATTTTAGCAATGTTAATTTCTTTAGTACTAATAGTGTTACTATTATTTGACACAAGAAACAACAAATAAGATTGTGAGAATAATAAAATGGTTGACGTTAATAATTATAAAAATTTGTTTAATTTACTTTTTTTATTTAAGTGATTTCTCTAAGACTAAAATTTGATCTATTAGACCAAATAATCTTTCTTTAACTTGTTCATATTTCTGTTCTTTTAAAAGATTATTAATTTCATTCTTGTTCTTATAAAATTCTTCTTCTAATTCTTCATCAAAAATATCATTAAATAATTTTTGAAGCTTTAGAACCATAGTTTTTTTCTCTTTTTCTTTAACTATTTCCTTATATTTATCGATGTTTTTTGCAACA
This sequence comes from Mycoplasma leachii PG50, assembly GCF_000183365.1. Lineage (NCBI taxonomy): Bacteria > Bacillati > Mycoplasmatota > Mollicutes > Mycoplasmatales > Mycoplasmataceae > Mycoplasma > Mycoplasma leachii. The sequence goes on from NC_014751.1 coordinate 636,502, forward strand.
TTTTGTTCACTTATATTTTCATTAAAAAAATGTTAAAAACTCGCTTTGAATTTGATCAATATTTGCATTTTTTTAATCATTTTCCAATTTTATTATTAAGTTCTGAACTTACCTTAGCTATTTTAGAAGTAGAAGTCAATCGTATACTTTTAAAAGTAACGCTTTCTGCAATTTTGCTAATTTCATCTGTATTTTTTTCTTTTATAGCAATAATTATTTTATTTTTAATTTCATTAACAAACTCTTTAGCTTTCTCTTCTTTTTCCTTCTTTGAAATAGGTTTTTCTACAGATGACTCATCTCCTTGAATATTATGATCATTATCTTTTAATCCATTGACAGAATTTTGATCAGAATTAGAATCGGGACTGTTTCTGTAGATTCTCTTTTTTCATCTGAAATATCATTTTTAGAATTTTCTTTGTTTTTTTCTTCAACTTTTACTTTATTGTTAGGTTTTTTACAAGAAACGACAGCAAATGAAGTAGTTAAAATTGTTGATAAACTTAGTACTGTTAAGAATTTTTTCATATCTTTTCCTTAATTTTTAAATAAGTTAATATTTTACATTATAAAAGTTTTACCTAATATGACTATAGAAAAACTTAAAAATTAACTAGTTTTTGAAGAATAATCCCGAAATGAACAAAAAACAAGAAAATAACTAATCAAAAAAGCAATTTAACAGACATAAAATAAGTTAAAAAATCTCTTATTTAATGTCTTTTTTTATGCTATAATATAGATATAATGCTATATAAAAAGGGAAGAGAGATAGAATGGCGATACCTTTAGAAATAAGACAAGTTGAAAGACCTAAGAACACAGTTGTAAAAGATTATTTCGGGAAATACAAAGTTGTAAAAAGAACAAGTAAATATGTTAACGGAAAAGCTATACCAGTTGATCTTGAAATAGTGGGTGAAAATAATAGATTTTCAATTTGTACCTTTTGAAACACCAATTCCGGTTGGACAAAGATCAAAAAAGAAAAAAGAATTAATTGAAATAGGTACTGATGTTAAAGAATACGGAAACGTTGCAATATTTACAAAAAATGGAGAAGATATTTTAAAAAAATTATTCAAACATTTTGATGATGTTACTGCTTTGAAGCTTTATGTAATTGCTTTGATAAGATGTACTTATCCAAAACCAGTTAATAGAGATTTAAAACATTATTATGAAATTTCATTCTTATCAGAAATATTTAAAAAAGTTGGTCTTTCAGAATCTCTACTTCCTGAATTCTTTGAAAAAACAGGTCGAGCTTATTTAAGAATTAAAGAGTTTATGGAAGATAGAATGCAAGAATTTAAAGGAAGGATTCAAATTATTGATGGAACACTAAAATCATACAATTCTAGTGATTGTACTTTTTCACAATGATCAAGAAAAGGAAGAGTAAAAGGTAGCAGAGATTTCACTCTATTGTATACTTGTGATTTAGAGACAAAAGAACCAATTTATCAAAGACCATACCAAGGAAATATGTTAGATAGCAGTATCTTTGAGGATTTTTTAGAAAAAGTTCCAAGCAACGATGAGATTTTGATAGCTGATAAAGGATTTAGAACAAATGCAATTTCTGAATTATTAAAACAAAATAGAAACATTAAATATCTACTTCCTTTAAAAAGAAATACAAAATTTATTAAGTCTGAAAATTTTATAGAGAGATTATCTCCTGTAAACATTAAAGGAAAACAACTTTTAGGATCTAAACGACAAATAAACGACAAATTTTACTATCTATTTAAAGATTTAGAAATTGCTGGAAAAGAAAGTATCGGTAGATACCAAAAACATTTAAGAAAAGAGAATTTCGATATTTCTGAATTCAAAAAAGAAGAAGAATATTTTGGAACAATTGCTTTTGAATCAAATGTAGATTTGGATTTAGAAGATGTGTACACTCTTTATGATCAAAGATGAGAAATTGAAGAAATGTTTAATTTTTACAAAAACATTTTAGAACTTTCGAAAACTAGAGTTCACTCTGAAATGAAAGTTTATACAACTGAATTTATAAATTACTTATCATTAATAATTGGTACACGTGTTAAAAATGAATTTATCAAATTGAACTTACACAAAAATTATTCATTCAAACAAATAATAGAATACTTGAGAAGTTATAAAATGGAACACATAAGCGGTAAAGAATGAAAGAAAAGCAAGATGCTGAAATATGTTCAAAATCTTGCTGATTCATTGAATATATAGTAATGTACTAAAACTTTTTTATTACATTTAATTTATACCAATTAATTTTTTTAATTAAAAAATAAAAAACACTTTATATTTTAAAATAACTATAAAACAAACAAAGACTAAAAAAAAGATGTACTAAAATAAACTAAAAAAGTTTTTTATTTTATTTTAGTCTATCTTATTATCAATTTCTTTAATTTTATTAGCAATCATATTAGCAATATAATTTGGCTCATCAACATTAGCATCAATTACTCAAAATGGAATTACTTCTTTATAAATGTCATATCAAAATTCATAAACTTTTGTTAAATTTAATCAAAATAAATCATTTGTATCTAATTCAATATCTCTTGATCTTTTATTAATTCTTTTAATAGCTTTATATGGATCAACTTTTAAATATATTACAATATCAAAAATTTTATTATTAGTTTGGCAATCAAATATATTTGGCAAAATACAAGTTAAAAAATAATCTTTAAAAACATTATAATCTCTATCATCTAAACGATTATATATATATATATATATATATATATATATATATATATATGATCAGTTTGACTAAAAACCATTGAATCTAATATACTTCTATCATAAATTACATTTTGATGATTTTTATATTTAATAAATGTTTTCATTCGATCAGTTAGCATTCATAAATCTAGTTTATAATTATAATCTTGTACATCAGAATTACTATCATCATAAGCCTTATTAAAATAAGGGCAATCTAAACTAGTTTCATTAACAAAAACATATTTTTTATCTAAAAGTTTTTTAAGATTTTCTAATAAAGTTGTTTTACCTGCTCCTGTTGTTCCAAAAATAGCTATTCTCATTTTCTCACCAAATTATCTTATTTATTTAAATTTAAAATACAAATCATTTAAAATTTCAAAAATTGTTATAGAAGCTTGATTTATAAATTTATCAAATTGTATCATATTAGAATCATTTAAAAACATTATATCACTAACAACTTTAACACTACTAATTGGTTTTTTATATAAAAAAGCTGTATGAAATAAACTGCAAGCTTCCATATCAACTAAATCTATTTTTTGATTTAGCTTATTAATAAATTGTTTTAAATGTTCTTGTTTATTAATAAAAACATCTCCAGAAGCAATATTTGCTGTTTTGTAATCTAAAGATAACTTTAATTTAGTTGCTAAAAAATATTTAGGTAGTTTTGGAATTTGACCATATGAATAATTAAATCCAGTTACATCAACACTAAAATAATAAGCCTTATTAACTAGTATAATGTCATTTTGCTTAAAGTTTTTATTTAAACTACCACAAGTTCCTATATTTAAAATTTGATCAATTTGATAATTATTTAATAAATAACTTAAACTACAACTGGCATTTACTAACCCAATTCCACTTATGCATAACAATATATCTTGATATTGATACAATTTTAAAATATCATTATCAATAATTAATTTTGCACCAGTTTTTTTAAGACTGTATTCTAGTTCTTCATACATTGCACTAATTATTAATTTCATATTATTTTTTATATTTTAAAAAATGTTCAACTGTTTTTATTAACATAGAACCAATATTTTCTTTACCATATTTTTTTATAGCTAAATCATATTGATTTTTTAATAAAACTTTAAATCCTGTCATTAAGTCTGTAAAACATAGTTCTCTTAATTGTTCAACATTTTCATAATTTCTTTCAATACTAATTTTATCTGCACAAAAAACTATAATATCTAATTTAGTCATTTTCTCACTACCAACAGTGTGATTAAAAACAGCACTTAAAATTTCTTGATCATCAATTAGTCAATCATATAATAAATGCAAATAAGCTGTATATGAATGTCAAACTGGATAAGGTTCATTAATTAATTGTGGTAAATAAGTTTTTAAATAACTTAAAGCTTTTTCTTTTGATCATCTTTTTGTAATATCATGAAGTGTTCCAGCAATTAAAGCTTTTTTAGGATCTACATTTCATTTAATTGCTAATTCATAAGCCATTTTTCCAACATTTAAACAATGATTATAACGTTCAAGATCCATCTTTGTTTCCATACGTTCATATAAATACATTAAATTATAATTAACATAATCATTAATATCTTTAATTTGTTTGTCTAAATGTTTTAAATTTCTTATATCTGTAGAACTTAAATGATTATTTTCAAATTCAAATAATTCTAAATGGTACTTATTTAAAATTGTTTTGTTATAATTTTCATTTCTTTTAAAAATTTTAAAATCAATTATTTGAATTAGTTCATTAAAATTATTTCACTCTTCAAAACGATCTAATTGATCTGAACCCATAATAAAAGAAAAAGAGTCATTCTTATTGGTTTTTAAAATATGTTTAACTGTTTGATATGTTGGAGTGGATTTTTGATTCTTAATTTCATAATTATAAATTTTTACATAATCAAATTTATTTTTAATAATATCTAACATATTTAAACGATCTTTTATACTACTATTTTGTTTAGTTTTAAAAGGATTTAAATAAGTTGGGATTAACCAGACTTCATCAAAATTTAATTTTTCATAGCAAGTTCTTATAATATTAACATGATCAGTATGAATTGGATCAAAACTACCACCAAATAGAGCTATTTTTTTACTCATTACTTCACCTAAATTGTTTAATTTTGTTGCTTTTCTTTTTCTTTTTTAATAATTAAATTAATTTCTTGATCTATAATTTCTTGAATATCTTGTTGTTTTGTTTGATTGATGTTTTTCTTTTTTTGAATAAAATAAGTCAAAATAAAAATTAATAATGACAATATAGCAATAATAGCAAAGACCAAAATAAAAATTCGAAAAGGTATAGCAATTCCAAACACTTCAATTGGTTTAAAATGATACTTACTTAATTGTCAAAACATTTATTTTACCCTTTCTTTTATCTTTGAATTTTTTTTGGTTTTATAGCTAATGATCTTTTATGTTTGCTAATTTTATGTAAATAATCAATACGTTTTTTTAATTTAGGATCATTGTTTTGTTTTAATAAATAGCTGTCAATTAAATCATAACTAAATCCAATTTCACCTTCATCAGTTTGTCCTTCTCACAACCCTGCTGTTGGTTTTCTATTAATTATTAATTCAGGAACATTTAAAATTTTAGCAGCTTTTTTAACTTCAGATTTTAATAAGTGAATAATAGGAACAACATCAACTCCGCCATCACCATACTTAGTAAAATAACCTATATGTCATTCATCTAAATTATCAGTTCCTAAAACTAAATACTTTTTAGTTTGAGCTATTGTATATAAAGTTGTCATTCTCAACCTAGCTTTAGCGTTTGAAATAGCTAATAAACTTGGTTTTTCATCTAAATTAGAAAAACTATTTTTAAATGCATCAAAACTAGTTTCTAAGTTAACTTCAATATTTTTTAAATGATTAGTTTTAATAAGTTCATTAGCACAATCATAATCTAGTTGTGAAGAATAAATTGGCATTCACACAGTTAAATAATTATCTGGAAAAGCACGTTTTGCTAAATTTGCAACAACTGCTGAATCGATTCCTCCACTAATTCCAACAACAACACCATTGCATTTAGCTTTTTTTACAGTTTGTTGAATAAATTCAACTAAATAATCTAAATATTGTTTTAAATTAGTTTGCATATTAGTCTGTTCACTCCAATTCATAATCAAAAACTTTTACAAAATCACCTTTTTTAATGCCTTTTTTAACTAATGTTTCATAAACACCAGTTTCTTTTAGTTTTTCATTAAACATTAATAAGTTATCTTCTGTTCATATTGGAAATTTTTGATAAATTTTAAAAATAGTTTCTCCAGCAATTTCTCAACGATTATTACCTTTGTTATAAGCTTGAATATCTTCTTTTTGCTCTTCAAATTTATAAATTACCATTTCATCTTGATTATTATTTTTATCTAATTCTCATAAAGGTTGTTTTTTTGCAACTTTTAATTCTTCATAAATCATAAATAATAATTGATCTATATTTTCTTTTTTTAAACCTGAAATTTGTATGACTTTTTTATTTTTAAAATAATTTATTATTTTTTCATCTAGTAAATTTAATTGAGCTTCATCTAAATCCATTTTATTTAAAACAATAATTTCAGCTCTTTTTTCTAAATTTAAATTATAAGCTTTTAGTTCATTTCTAATTAATTCATAATTCTTAATAATATCTTCTGAACCAAAATTTCCAGAAGCATCTATTATATGACAAATCACCAAACATCTTTCAATATGTTTTAAGAACTGATGACCCAAACCTTTTCCTAAACTAGCTCCTTGAATTAATCCGGGTAAATCAGCTACTATAAAAGTATCATTGTTTTTAGTTCTAGCAACCCCAAGTTGTGGAGTAATAGTAGTAAATGGATAATCTGCAACTACAGGTTTAGAGTTTGAAATTGCTCTTAATAAAGTTGATTTTCCAGCATTTGGTAAACCAACAAATCCAACATCTGCTAAAACTTTTAATTCAGCTCTAATTTCAAATTCTTGACCTAATTCACCTGCTTCAAAAATAGTTGGAGCTTTATTTCTTGAATTTGCAAATCTTGCATTTCCTTTTCCACCCTTTCCACCTTTAGCAATTAAAACTAATTTATTATTTTCATTGATATCAGCTAATATGTTATTAGTTTTTTTATCATATAAAATAGTTCCTACAGGTACTTTAATGATTTTATCTTCACCTTTAGCACCATGCATATTTTTAATATCACCTTTAAAACCATCTTGAGCACTATATTTTTTTTGTAATTTTAGATCTAATAGTGAATGTTTACCTTCATCTCCTTGAAAATAAACAGACCCACCATCACCACCATCACCACCATTAGGACCACCATTAGGAACAAATAAAGCATGTAAAAAACTAACTGCTCCATCTCCTCCTTTTCCAGCCTTAATAATTAAATCAGCAGAATCAACAAATTTCATATAGCACCTACTTTACATTTATTACTTATAATATTTTATTATTATTAAATTATCTTTTAAAAATTTCTCTTTAATTGCTTTGATTAGTTAAAGTATTTCAACATTCATCACACAAAAAAGTAGGAATGTTGTTTTTAAAGTTGTCTTTTTCTAAATTCTCTCAAATATCAATTTGTTGCTTAACTAATTGTTCAATTTCTTTTTCACTTAATTTTTTAGTTTCTTTTTTTAATATTGTTCCAATTGGAGTTGGTGATGAATTTATTACAAAACTAATTTCATAATTATCACATAAAGAACAAGTAATATTAAAAAACTTAACCATAAAAAAATTATAATCTCTAAAATATTTATAATTTTTAGAATCAAAATTAACTTTCATAATTAAAAACACCACTTTTTTTAATATCAATAATTATTTTATCTACATTTACTTGATTAAATTCTATGTTTTTATTTAATTTTTTAATATCAAATTTCAAATTATTTAATTGAAAAGATAAATAAATTATTGCTACAATAACATCATTTGTTTTTAATAACTCAACATAAGGAAAAATGTATAAAAAGTATGAAAAAAGCACTTGTTTACAAGTTTGAATTAAAAAAATATCCTTTTGATCAATAACTTCTAAAATTTGGCTTTCAATTTGATAGTAAATATTATAAATTTCTTTTATATTTAGTGATTTTGGATTAATTAAAAAACTAGTTTTTTTATCTTTAAACACTTCAAAATCTTGATCTATTTGTTGATCAGATAAACTAATTAATAATAATGATTTATTTTCATAAGCATTATTTATATTAATTAAATATTTCTTTATTTCATCAAGAACTAGTCTAATATTAATATTTATTAAATTTTTAATCCCAATAATTTGATCTAAATTATTTTTTGAATTTAATAAAGTTTTAATTTCTAAAATACTGTATGTTTTATTTAATTGACTATATTGTTTTTCTTTAATTTCTTTTTTTATTTTATAAAGAGATTTTTCAAAATCACTAGGAATATAGCTAAGCTCTAATTCTTGGTTAATAATATCTAAAGCTTTAGTTAGATTATTTTTTTCAACTAGTTGTTTAATTTTTTTTAATATTTGATCATAATAATTTGCCATAATATTTTTTTCTAAAACAAAAAAATCGTGCTTAGCACGATTTTAATGATTCTAAGTGGTGCCCACGAGAAGGCTCGAACTTCCGACCTCACGCTTAGAAGGCGCGTGCTCTATCCTACTGAGCTACATGGGCAATAATAATCATATATAAATTTATCATATTTATATATGAAAATAAATAATATAAATTAATTTTTAAAATTTTCTAATTTATAAATGATTAATAGTGTTTGACTATAATCTTCTTTGTTTTTTACATGTTTAAAATTTGATAAAAGTTTAGATATTTTATAAGATACTTCATTAATAGTTTTTTTATCATATAAAGCTTTTTTTCTTTTATATGGTCCAAAAGTAATAATGAAATATTTTAAAATCAATTCTCATGAATAGTTAAATCTTTTAGCAATTGAAGGTACTAAACTCAAAATTAAAGAAATAGTTTTTAACATATTTGCTAATTGATTGTTAGTTTTTAAAAATTCTAATCTAAAATCTTTTTTAATAATTTCTTTTAAAACATTTTGATTAATTTGAATATCTTCTAAACTAATTGAATTATATTGTTTTTTATACATATTATGATCATCTAATTTATATAAAAACAAAGTATCTACTAAAGCTAATTTTTTTCTTTGTATTAAAAAGTCAGCTAAATAATTACTATCAACTTTTAAAATATCAATTAAACTAATGTAATTTGCAGATAATAAAACAGCATCTAAAAAATCAATAATTCGATCTTTATCACATACAAATTTAGAATAATCTTTTAATGAACTAATATGGTGTCCAATTTGTATAGGATTATAGTCTTTAATTAAAAATGGTAATAAAAATTTATCATCTTCATCATAATTTTTATTTATAAAATCAGGTTTTGCTGTCAGATAAATAGTGGAAGTTTGACCAGTTGGCTTATTAGTTAAAAATAATATTATATAGTTATAAAAACTATCAAAAATTTCTTCACCATCACTTAATGCTCATACTGATTTAATTCTGTCTTTTAAAAATAAAGCAGTGTATTTTGCTAATTGAAAGATTAATTTATATTTTTTTTCAATAGAATGCAAAACTCAATTTTCATTTTTAAAATTCAATAAAAAAGTATTTCATTCTTCATCATATTCTAAAATATCGATATGAGATTTAAAGTAATTATATTCATTAGAAGATAAAGGTCTTCCGACCTTTAATGCATTTAAAATATTTTGTTTAGTATAGATTTTTTTAATATTATTAAACATTTGATTTTCATTAGTTATATCAATAATTAACATAGTTAAAAATAAAGGATAAACTAAAGAGTGATAAACTATCTTATCATTATTTCTTGCTAAAAAGTTAGTATCAAAACGATACATTTTTGATAATTCAATTAATAATAAATTTAAAAAATCATTATTATAGTTATTATTATTAATTAATAATAAGTTGTCTGCTATATATTTTAATGCTATATTTTCTATAATAAAAGAAATTTCATCAATTTCTATTTTACTTAATTTTGAACTATACATTGAAGTTTTTGAATTATTATAATTTAAATATTCAAAAAATCTTGAATAGTTATTTGTAATATAGTTTGAAATTTCACTAACAGATGAATCATCTATATTTGTTAATGACTTATCTTTTAAAATTTGATATTGAAATAATCCATAATGAGTTACTTCAAAAATTTCATTGATTTTTTTTCTTAATAAAAGATCTACTTTTTTAAATTTATCTGTTTTTATTTTTTTAACTATATTATGAAAATAAACTCAAAATATAGTTTCTTGTTCTGGCATAATAACACCTACTTTATATTTAAATAAGACTAATAAATCTTATTCCATCAACCCTGCTTCATATAAGTTTCTAAAATGACCGGGTTGTTTTTTTAATTGATCAAAAGTTCCCATTTGAACAATTCCTACACCATTAGGTCCTAAAACATAAATTTCATCAACATTTTTAATAGTTGTTAACCTATGAGCTATAGTAATACACATTCTACCTTTAATTAATTCTTCTAATTTATCTTGAATTTCTTTTTCAACAACATTATCTAATGCACTTGTTGCTTCATCTAAAATTACTACATCAGGATCTTTTAAAAAGACTCTAGCAATAACTAATCTTTGTTTTTGACCACCAGATAAAATAAATCCTCTTTGCCCTAAAACAGTGTGATATTGATCTGGTAAAGACATAATAAAATCATGAAGTTCAGCCTTTTTACAAGCTTGAATCACTTCTTCATCTGTTGCATCAAATTTAGAATATTTAATATTATCTAAAAAAGTACCATATAAAATTTGTGGTTCTTGTTCAACATATCCAATATGATTTAAATAAGCCGGTAAATTAATTCTGTTTAAATTATATTCACCATTAATTAAAATTTTTCCATCAGTTGGAACATAAAATCTTAATAAAAGTTTTGCTATAGTAGTTTTACCACTACCAGTTTGGCCAACAAAAGCATAGCTTTTTCCTTTTTCAAAAATTAATTTAGTTGGTGGAATAACTATTCTTTCAGGTTTTTTTGGATATGAAAAACTAATGTTATCAAGAACAATTTTATCAATTTTATCAATTTTATAACCTTTTAAATTAGAATGAACCATTGGCTTTGGATCTGTTAATTCACTAATTCTATTAGCAGCATTAGAAGCAGCGGTTGCTGATCTTAAACTTGGTAATAAAATGGCAATTCCACCAATTAAAGTTGATAGTAAAGGAAAAATTAAAGCAATATCAGCACCTAAACTATTACTTGACTGATTATTACTTAAATATTGAACTGCAATAATTATAAAAATAATTGGAATTAATAATTGAATAACAAAAGTTAAAGAAGTATTTAACAAAGCTGAGGAGTGAGTAAATTTTGTTAATCCATTTTCATAATCTTTATTTTTTTCTTCTAATCTTTTAATTTCAAATTCTTCAGTTCCACTTGCTTTAATAAGTGAAATATTATTAATTCTATCTGTCATATCAGCATCAGTTTCTCTTTTAATATCAAATGCTAATATTAATTTTCTTCTCATATCAATAAAAAAGCCTACACAAAATAAATTAGCTATTAATAAATATACTAAAGATAAAGTTGCTATCATATATAAATTTTGAGTATACATAATTGTAATAGCTGTTATTGATCCAGAGAAAGCATAAATTAAATTAGTTAAAAATTGCTGAACTCCTAAAGCTAGAAATTGAGTATCTCCAACTAATCTTGTTAAAATGTTTCCAGAAACATGATCAAAATAAAAATCTACATCCTGATCTGTTAATGCTTTTAAAATTTTAAGTCTTTGCATTACTTCAATTTGAGCTGAATACAAAGCTATTGTGAAATTAGTAAAATATTCACAAATTATAATTATTGCCAAATTAATAGCAATAACATATAACCAACCAGTTGAATCTAATTCCATTCAATTAAATAACCATTGTTTATTATTTTGAACTAAAGTAGTGATTACTTTTGATGAAAACAAAGGAAGCATTGCTGCAAATATTGCATCTAATGATGTAAAAAATACAACACCAAAAAAAAGCAAAGGATTTTTTTTAGCTATTTCAATATTCATTCTAATAAAAAGACCAAATTTTTTTAAAGTAAATTTACCTGTATTATCAAAACTTCACTTTTTTTTGATTTTTGTATAAACTTTTTTTACTTTTGACATTATAAACACCTCCTTAATTAGACATCATATTTAGAAAAACCGGCTTCATATAAATCTTTAAATTCACCAGGTTTTTTTACTAGTTCTTTAAAAGTACCAATTTGAATAATTCCTTTTTTAGGAGCTAAAACAATAATTTGATCAACATTTCTTATTGTTGAAAGTCTATGAGCAATTGTAATGCTTGTTCTATTTTTCATTAATTCTTCTAATTTAGATTGAATCTCTTTTTCAACAACATTATCTAATGCACTTGTTGCTTCATCTAATATTAATATTTGTGGATCTTTTAAAAACATTCTAGCAATAACTAGTCTTTGTTTTTGACCTCCAGATAAAATAAATCCACGTTCTCCTAAAATTGTATTATATTGATCTGGTCAAGTCATAACTAAATCGTGTAATTCAGCTTTTTTACATGCTAGAATAATCTCTTCATCTGTTGCACTAGGTTTTACATATCTTAAATTATCTAAAACTGTTCCTAATAAAACTGATGGATCTTGTTCAACATATCCAATATGATTTAAATAACTTGGTAAAAACACATCTTTAAGATTAATATTATTATTAATTAAAACTTCACCTGAGCTTGGATCATAAAATCTTAATAATAGTTTTGAAATAGTTGATTTTCCTACTCCAGTTTGACCAACAAAAGCATAACTTTTACCTTGTTCTAAAACTAAATTAAAATTAGGCAAAATAACATTATCTGGTTTGTCTGAATAAGCAAAAGTAACATTTTTAAATATTACATTTCCCTCAATTTTATGAATTCTAATTCCTTTTTTATCTAATGCGTGATTATTAATAAGTTGTTTTGCAGCTGTAATTTCATCAATTCTTTGTGCTGAAGTACTTGCTTGAACCATTCCTACAACAGCTCTTAGTAATTGCATAACAGGACCAATTAACATTCCAGCACATATTAACATCGGACCTAAAATAGCTTTTAAAGTATCAATATCATTTTTATATAATCATAAAGCAATTATTGTCATTAAAATTTGTACTGTATTAATAGCAAAAAATAAGATACTTATCATTACAGATTGAAAATAACTAATTTGTTTATATTTTTTATAATAAATTTCATGAATATCTACAAATCTTTTCTTTTCATATTCTTCAGTACCATTAGCTTTAATTAATTTAATTGTATTAATTCTATCAGTAACATCGCCATTAATATCAGTAATAATTTTTCTAAGATTAAACACCAATTTTCTCATAGGTAAAAAAGCTAAACCAAATAAAATACCAAAAATTAAAAATAGTGCAATAAAAAATAAACCAATATATAAACTAGTTGTAATAAATAAAGTAATTAAAGTAAATATCATTGTAAAAAAAGCAATAAAAATAATATTTGGTATAACAGAAGCTTGCATACCAATAATTTGAGTATCAGAAACTACTTTAGTTAAAATTTCACCTGTTTTTTTATTTGAATAATATTCAATATCTGTTGTAATTAATTTTTTAGTTAATTCATTTCTTAAACTAATTTCAATTTTTCTACCTAGTTCATTTCCAAATAAGTTAGCAATGTAAGTCAAAATTGCAGTAATAACTAAAATAATAATTCAAATAGATAAAATTATTTTTCAATTAAACCCTCAAAAATTATCAAAAACTTTTTTAGTTTTTTCAAATTCAACAGAAAACTGTAATTGTTGCATTAATAAAGGATTAAAAGCAGCAAAAAAAGCAGATAAAACAGCAGTAACTAATAAACCTATAGCTCATTTTTTATTAATTTTCATGTGCTTTCAAATAACATTAATAAAACTTTTTCTACCACGGTTAAAAGATTTTCTATCTTCTTTTAACTCTTCATCAGTCATTGGTTTATAAAAATGATCGAAATTATTTTTGACTTTCATTCTTATTCTCCTTACATTAAAATCACTATTAATTATAACATTTAGCTATTTAAAAAGAAAAAGAGACCAAGTTATAGTCTCTAGTATTATTTAATTAAAATATTTTTTATTAGGAATTATATTTTAATTAAATAACTAATAAGCTAGTTTAATTTTGCAAACATAAAATATCTAAAAAATTTAAGATAAATAACAATAAAAAAAATTAATACTTATTTTTAGTTTAAATATAAAATTCTATTTGCAAAAATTTCATTTCTGATATTTGTTAAATCATTATTTGAAGTGAAAGACTGAATTCTTCCTTCAATTCCAACAACAGCTTGATCGTGTAATAAAAACTCATCATCAACAGCATTTGATCAAGCTTTAATATTAATATAATCAAGTGAGTCTACTTCTTTTGATTTATATGGTTTTGGTACTTTAACAACAAACTTATAAAGCTTTTTTTCTCCATCTTTTGAAGTATAAGCAACAGTTGCATCTCCTTCTAATTGTCCAATAATGTTTACTAAATTCATATGCTTTCTCCTTTTGTTTTCTCATTATTGTATTAGATAAAAAAAATTAAAAGTAACTTATTTTTATAAATCTTTTTAATATTTTTAATAAAAAAATAAAATTTTAAATAAATAGTCTAATCAAAAATCAACTTATTTTTAAAATCAACTAGTTTATGCTTATTTCTAATTATTGGTTTTATATTAAGTTATGTAATTAGTAGATCTAGTTTTGATTTTTCATTAGGAATAAAACAAACTTATTTATATAAAAATACTAATTTAACTAAAGTTTTTATATTGTCTTAAGTTTAAGTATATTAATAGTTTTTAGTTTAAAAAATAATTTTTCATTTTTATAATCTTGATTTAATTTCAGATATTAGTAATGTAAATGATATTAGTATATTAACTTTGATTGGTAGTTGCAATTGATGAATTATTAACAAAAAAAACAATTAGAAGTTTTAATAGAACAAGCAAAAGAATTCCAATATCAGTCATTAGGATTTATTAAATTTGAAAACTCAAATTGAACTGGTAGTTTAGCAAGTCAATTATCAGATCAAGAAAAAGAACAATTAATTAAAAGATTTAATATCAAATCAAAAGCAACTATACTAATTAATTTTGGTAAATATGAAAAAATTTCTCAATTAATGGATTCTATTAAAGTTTAATTAGTAAAATGTTTAATTTAGCCTATCCTAATGAATTTAAGTTATTATGAGTAGTTGATTTCCCATTATTTGAATATAGTGAAAAAGAACAAAGATATTTAGCAGCTCACCATCCATTTACAATGACAAAACCAGAAAGTTTAGATACTTTTGATGTAAATAAAAAAGATGCTATTGCTTATGCTTATGATCTAGTTATGAATGGATTTGAAATTGGTGGGGTAGTCAAAGAATTACTGATCCTAAAATTCAACAAAGAATGTTTGATGCAATTGAACTAACAAAAGAAAGAGTTGAAACTAATTTTGGTTGATTTGTGAATGCTTAAAAATATGAAGCACCATATCATTCTGGTATAGCATGAGGATTAGATATAATTACTATGATTTTAACTAATGCTCAATCAATTAGAGATGTAATAGCATTTCCTAAAAACTCATCGGGAATTGATCCTATGAGTAATGCACCAGATCTTGTAGATCAAAAACAATTAGATGAATTACATATTAAAACAAATTAAAAGCAAAATACACACAATTAAATAAAATAATTTTTGTAAAGATAAAAGATTAATAAATTATAACATTTTTAATAGAATATATAATGAGGTGAATAATATGAAAAAGTTATTAATATCATTTAGCGCTTCCATATTATTATCAGGGGTTGCTGCAACTGTTGTTAGTTGTGCAAACACTGAAATGAGTAAGAATAAAAAAGATAAAGATAAAGATCTTAAATCTGATAAGAATAAGGATCAAAATAATAAATTTGATAAAAGCAAAAACCAAAATAGTAAACCTAATAATAATGATCAAAATTCTAAATCGAATCAAGACAAGACTTCACCAAAAGATAATCCGTCAACACAATCTGAGTCTGAGAAACAAGAAAATAGCAAACAATATGATCTAGATAAGTTAATAACAAATAAATTTATTTCAATAGATGGAAGTGGAACAGGAGATGGCAAGCTTGCCAAACTACCTCAAAACTCGCAAGAGTATTTAGATTTGATTAAAAAACAAAATCCTAAATTCAAATTAACATTAAACAATGTTTCTTTTAATGTTGAAGAAAATGATAATAGTGGTTACAAGAAAGTAAGTGTTTCAACAAAAGGAAATAGTAAAAATCCAGTAATTGTTTATTTTTATAAAGATCGTCATGATACTGTTTATGAAGGCGAAAAAAAAGAAGTTGTAAAAGAAATTGGTTGAAGTAAAAGTACATACAGCACAGATATTTTACATTTTGATGAACAAACAAAGGAAGTTCCAGAAAACCTACCACCGTTTATAACCTCTTTAGAAGGCGCGTTTAGAAACAATGCACAAGAAACAATTAAGAACTTAGACAAATGAGATACTTCAAACATAGAATTTATGAATGAAACATTTTATGAAGCAAAAAATTTTAACCAAGATATTAGTGGCTGAAAAACAAATAATGTTTCTAATATGGATTCAATGTTTTATGGTGCTTCAAGTTTTGATCGAAATTTATCTGGCTGAAATGTTGACAAAGTTATAACTTATATTGAATTTAATAAAGATTCTAAGATTTCACAAGAAAACAAACCCAAATTTAAAGAATTGAAAAGAATACACCAAGGGCAAGGTGCAACAAAAATTTTGCATGACCGTGGGTTTTTAAACAAAATGAACCTTTAATTTTTTAAGTTATAATAATCTTATCAAAGGAAATTAGAAAATTAAACTAATCCAATAAGCCTAATTTTTCTTTGAGTTCGAATGATATGCGATAACATTCATTCTTAACACCTGAGACAAGTCCTGATAGTTCGTCGACTACTTCACTGGGCAATCCACTCGGGTTTTTTTTAATGCTGTTAAGAGTCTTATCTAATACAGTATGAATTCATCTTGTTTTATTTATTGTTCCTAGGGTTTTTAAATCATGTTTTCTTTCTTCATCTAATTGTTTTCTTTCTTCATATAATGAAATACCAAAATATAGACCAGTTTATATTCATTGTAGAACTAGTAGAAGTAGTTATAAATCAATAAAAATGTTAGAAAAACTAGGATTTAATAATCTTATTAATATCCAAGGTTCATTTTTACAGCTAAGCTATTATGAGTATTTTAATGATAAAACAACAAACAGAAAAAAGATTTTAACAGATTATAATTTTGAATAAAAAAGCAAAGATTCTAGTTTTTTTAACTAGTTTCTTTGCTTATTTTTTTAATTGGTTTATAAGATTTTCTATGAATATCTAAAATACCATATTTTTGTATAGCTAGTAAATGTTTTTTTGTACAATAACCTTTATGAGATTTAAAATCATAATTTGGATAAATTTGATCATATTCATCTAGTATTTTGTCTCTAGTAACTTTTGCTAAAATACTACTACAAGCAATAGAAAAACTTTTATCATCACCTTTAATGATTGGTAAAGTTTTAATATTAGTTAATTCAATATTTTGATTACCATCAATTAAAGCAAGATCTGGAGTGATTTTTAAATTATTAATTGTTGTCTTAAAACCTAATAAACTAGCTTGTAAGGGGTTAAATTCATCAACTTGTTTACTTGAAATTATAATAATTTGATAATCTAGACAATTTTTTATAATTTCATCATATAAAACTTGTCTAGTTTTAGGATTTAATTTTTTTGAATCTTTTATTAAAGGGTTAAAATAATCAAGTTTTAAAATCACACTAGCAACAACTAAAGAACCAGCTAAACAACCTCTACCAGCTTCATCGCTTCCTGATAAATAAGTAATATTATGAACAATTTTAATTTGATCATCAAATGATTTTCTACTTATCATAGTGAACTAATATCATTATCTTGTTTGTTATCTTCTGGATTAATAGCTTTTTGAATTTCTTCAGGAACTACTTCTAAAACTTTTTCAAATGAAATTTTTCCTAATTTACCTTTATCTAGATCTTTTAAAAATGAAGATAGTATTCTTTCCATATCTAAAATATCTTCAGTAACATATCATTTTTTTTCAATTCCAATTGTTTCAAAAATCTTATAAGAATCTATAACTGAAATGGGTTTTTGTAGTCTTAAATTTATTTTGTAATATTTTTCAATAATATCATCATAATTGTTATAAATATAGCTCATTAATTTAGCTGCTACTCTTTCTTTTGGAAAGACATTATCTTTTATTGAATTAATAGCACAAATATTTACAGCAACTGTTTCAGATTCTAGTTTTGAAGGTAAAACTCCTGGTGTATCTAATAAATTAATAAATGGATTTAAATGAATTAACTGAATTCCTCTAGTAACACCTGGTTTATTACCAACTTTAACATTTTTACCTTTAATTACTCTATTTATAAAAGTAGATTTTCCAACATTTGGAATTCCAATAACCAAAGCATTAATTAAAGTATTTTTTATTCCTTTAGCTTTGTCTTTTTCACGTTTTTTAATTGTTAACTCATTAATTACATTAATCAATTCATTAACTATATCAGTATGTCTATTATATAAAACAATTACTTTTGAATTTTCGTTTTTAATATAATAATCAACTCATTGTTGAGTAACTTTAGAATCAGCAATATCAGCTTTTGAAAAAATATAAACTATTGGTTTATCTTTTAAAAGCTTTTTAAAAGTGGCATTTTTTGATGAATAAGGAGCTCTTGAATCAATAACTTCAACAACGACATCTACTATTTCAATTCTTGCTTCAATATCTTTTAAAGTCTTATTCATATGACCTGGAAACCAGTTGAACTCAGCACTCATAAAATCACTTCTTTCTTTTTTCTAATATAATCTTATCAATAAATAAAAAACATCATAATAAAGTAGAAAAATACTTTATATGATGATTAAATTATTTGATTTCTTTAGCTTGTTTTGTTGGCATAATTTCTTTAATTCTAGCAGCTTTACCAGAAAGTTTTCTAATGTAGTAAATACGAGATCTTCTAACTTTACCACGTTTAATTAAAGTAACTGAGTCAATAATTGGTGAGTGTAAAGGAAAAGTTCTTTCAACAAATACACCATTTGACATTTTTCTAACAACTACAGAATAAGTAATTCCTGATCCTTGAGTTTTAATAACTAATCCTTCAAAAGATTGAATACGGAATTTGTCTCCTTCTTTAATTTTTACATCAACTCTAATAGTGTCTCCTGATCTAAAATCTATTAAATCATCACGTAATTGATTATTTATGATATCAAATTTTGATTTAACAGTTTTTGTTGCTTTTGAACTCATACTATTGTTCTCCTTTCATCTTTTTATAAATTTCTAATTGGTGTTTATTTAATTTAGTTATATCAATTAAATCTGGTCTTTTTTTAAGTGTTTTTATTACTTGCTGTTCTTCTCTTCACTTTTTAATATTTTGATGATGACCACTTAATAAAACATCTGGAACTTTTTTATTTCTAAATTCATATGGTTTAGTATAAACTGGATGATCTAATAAATTATTTTCAAAACTTTCATTTTCATGTGATTCTTGTTTAATGACATTTGGTAAAAGCCTTGATATTGAATCAACTAGAATCAAACTAGCTAATTCTCCACCAGTTATTACATAATCTCCAATTGATATTTCATCATCAATATAATCTAAAACTCTTTCATCATATCCTTCATAATGACCACATACAATAATAATATGTTCATAATTATTAGCATAAGTTTTTACTATAGATTGATTTAAAGTTTTTCCTTGTGGTGTTGTTAATAAAACAATTGATTTTGTTGTTTTTACTGATTCAATTGCTTTAATTAGTGGTTCAATCATTAAAACCATTCCACTACCACCACCATATTGATAATCATCAACTTGATTGTGACTAAGTGTAGAAAAGTTTCTTAAGTCAATAATTTCTATTTTAATAGCTTGCTTATTAATTGCTCTTTTTATAATTGATTCTTCTATATATGAGTTAATAATTTTAGGAAATAAAGTAATAATAGAAAACTTCATGTTATTTTAGTCCTTCAACATTTTTTGCTATTATCATTTGATTTTCATAATCAATTTCTTTTATAAAAACATCAACTAAAGGAACTCAAAACTCTTTAAGATCTTCTGATTTAACTTTTATTAATTGTTGATAACTATTATTCATATAATCTATAATAATTCCATTTGTTTTAAAACTAGTAAACTTAAAGTTAATTAATGATACAAGCCGAGTGATATTTTGATTTTTTAAACAATATATTTCTTTGTTTTTAAATTTAATAACATCATTAATATTATTTAAATTTAAAAACTTAACAATTAAATAATTTTTATTTAAATTAATTTCTTGTATTCTTAAAACTTGAAAATTATCATTAGTTTTTATAAAAAAGGTATTGATTTTATTTAAATCATCAATCACAATATCACTATTTAAAATAACTTTAACCTGTCCTTTAATAGAAAAAGTATTGACTATAACACCTATTTTAATAAGATTAGCATTCATTGATTATTTTAATCTAATTAATTATCTTTACTTTTTTTAGTAGTTTTTTTAGATACAGGTTTTTTATTTTCAGTTTGAGTATTTTTAGAAAATTTAGATTCGTGCAAAGCTTTTAAAATTCCTTGTTTAGAAAGCAAACTTCTTACTGTATCAGTTGGTTGAGCACCATTATTTAATCATTTTAAAGTTAATTCATTATCAATTTTAACTTCATCTTTTAATGGATTGAATGTTCCAACTAATTCAATATATTGTCCATTACGATTAACACGTGAGTCAGCTGCTACTATTCTATAAAATGGTGCTTGCTTTTTACCGATTCTTTTTAATCTTAATTTAACCATTGTTTCCTCCTATAATATATTTTTAAAACCTTAATAATAATAACAATTTTAAAAAAAGGTGTCAAGTAATTGCACTTAACACCTAAAAATTATTTGTGATATTTTTCATTATTAATAATTTTAAAAACTCTATAAATTTGTTCTATTAAAACAATTCTACATAACTGATGTGGAAGTGTAATTTTAGCTAGTGAAAACTTATTGGTAAAAGAATTTAAAAAACTTTTTGAATATCCATCACTAGGACCTATAATAAATAAGATTTTTGCTGATTTATAATTAAGATTTGTTTTTATAATTTCAACTAAATTTTCAGTTGAAATTAATCTTGAGTTAACATCAAGAACTACTTTTTCAAAATCTTTATAATTTTGTAATTTTTTTAATAATAAGTTAGAATTTTCATCTTTAATTTTATTTAACTCACCATTAACTTCTTCTTTTAGTTCAATAATTTCTAAATCTACATATTTTTTTAATCTTTTAAAATAATCATTAAAAGCATCAATATAAAATTTTTTATCTAATTTACCAAAACAAAGTATTTTGATTTTCATAGATTTTAAAATTTAAATCCGCCTTTAGAAAGATTTGGCATTCTTCCACTTTTAATCATTTTAGTTATTTCTAAAACTTGTTTTTTACCTTTTTCAAAAGAGTTTATTAACTCATTAAATTCTTTTTCAGTTCTTCCTGATCCTTTAATAATTCTATTTTTTCTACTTATTGCTTTTAAAACTCTTGGATCACGTCTTTCTTTTAAAGTCATTGAATCCATTAAGATTGAAAATACAGCTAATTTTCTTTGAGCATCTTGAATTTGTGTTTCGCTTACTTTATTAATAGGTAACATTTTCATCAACTTATTTAAACTACCCATTTTTGCAATTTGAGCTAACTGATTTCTTAAATCTTCTAAATCAAATTGACCTAAAAACATTCGATTCATAGTTTTTTGAATAGAACGTTCATCAATATTTTCTACAGCTTTTTCAAATAAAGTTTCAATATCACCCATTCCCATTAATCTATCAGCCATTCTTTTTGGATAAAAAGCAGCTAAAGCATTATATCCTTCACCTTCACCGATAAACTTAATAGGTAGTTTAGTTAAATAACTAATAGATAAAGTAGCTCCACCTCTAGCATCTCCATCTAATTTAGTAACAACAACTCCAGATAGTTTTAACTTACTATTAAACTCATTTGTAACATTAATAATTTCTTGACCACTCATTCCATCAACAACTAATAAAATTTCACTTGGCGATGTTTTTTTCTTTAAATTGTCTAATTCAGTCATTAAAACTTGATCAACTTGCAATCTTCCTGCTGTATCTAAAATTACAACATCAAAATTATTTTCTTGTGCATATTCTAAAGCTTCTTGTGCAGTTAAAATAGGATCTTGTTTTCCTTTTTCAAATACTTGTGTATTTGTTTTTTGTCCAAGTTGAATTAGTTGTTCAATAGCTCCTGGTCTATAAATATCTAAACCAACTAATAAAACTTTTTTCTTATTTTTTTTATTTAATAAATAAGCAAGTTTATTAGCAGTAGTAGTTTTACCACTTCCTTGTAATCCAACCATCATAACAACACTTGGTTTTTTATTTAATTCTAAAGGTGCATTTTCTTTTCCTAAAATATTAACTAATTCTTCATGAACAATTTTAATCATTTGCTGATGAGCATTAGCACCTTCAAATATATACCCACCTAAAGCTTTTTGTTTTACATTATTAATAATTTCTTTAGTTGCTTCAATATTAACATCTGCTTCTAGTAAAGATAATCTAATTTCTTTTAATGTTTCTTTAATGTTTTCTTCATTTAAAGTAGAATTCTTCATATTTTTTTCAATGCTTTTTTGCATTCTTTTTGATAAAAAATCACCAAATCCCATATTAACTCCTTTTCTAACTAAAACCTATTTTATTTTAAAACATCAGTTTCTTTTCTTTCTCTTATTACCGTTATTGTTATTTCACCAGGAATAATTACTTTATTTTTTATTTCTTCTTTCATTTTTTCTAAAATCATTGCTAAATCTAAATCAGAAGCAACTAATGGATTAACTATTAATCTAATTTGACGACCAGATTGTAATGCATATGTTTTAGCAACTCCTGGAATGGAATTACCAATCTTTTCAATTTCAGTCATTCTTAAAATAAATTCATCAATTGCATTATATCTAGCTCCAGGTCTAGAAGCTGAAATAGAATCAGCAATAGCAACAATAGCAGCTATTTCACTTTCTTTTTCTTTATCTTCATGATGAGATTCAATGCAATTTATAATAATTGGATCTTCATTATATTTTTTAGCAATTTCTGCACCTAATACAACGTGACTACCTTGCTTTTCAAAATCTATAGCTTTACCAATATCATGTAATAATCCTGCTCTAATTGCTTTTTCAACATCTAAACCTAACTCAGAAGCAATAGCTCCAGATAGTTTAGCAACTTCAATAGAATGAGCTAAGACATTTTGCCCATAACTAGTTCTAAACTTTAATTTACCAATTAATTTAACTAATTCAATATCAATATCATTAATATTTAACTCTTTAATAGTACTTAAGCCAGTTTCTTGAATTATATACTCTAATTCTTGTTCTTGTTTTTTTAATTCATTTTCAATTTTAATTGGTTGGATTCTACCATCAATAATTAACTGTTCTAATGTTCTTGTTGCTATTTCTCTTCTAATTGGATTAAAAGAAGAAACTACAACAGTGTTTGGTGTTTCATCAACAATAATATCAACTCCACCAATTTGTTCAAAAGCTTTCATATTTCTACCGTCTTTACCAATAATACGACTCTTAAGATCATCAGATGGTAATTTAACAATATTAGTTGTTCTTTGACTTGTAAGTTCTACTTTAATTCTTTCCATTGCTGAAATTATAATATTATTAGCAATCATTTTAGAACTACTATGTGCTTGTGATTCAGCATTTTTTAAAATAGAAATAAGTTCTTTTTCTGATTTATTTTTTACTTGTTTTATTAATAATTCTTTTGCTTGGGATTTAGTTAAACCAGAAGCATCTTCTAAAATCTTGATTAAATATTCTTCTTTTTTATCTAATAAAAATTTTCTTTTTTCTAGATCTAATAAACTAGCATCTAATCTTTGTGATTTAGACTCAACTTTTTCTTGATTTCTTTTTAAATCATTACTTCTTAGTTCTAATTGTTCTTTTACTCTATCTAATTCGTTTTTTTCTAATTCACTTCTTTTTAAAAAAAGCATCTTTGCTTCACTAATTTCTTTATATCCATTAGCTAAAATTTGTTTTTTTGCTTGCTTAGCTTCTTTTGTATATTGTTCAACAAGACGCTTTCTTGATTTAGATTTTCATAAATACAAAGCAATAGAACTACAAATAATAAAGCAAATAAAAAATATACCACAAAAAACTGAGAGTAATATAATTATGTCATCATTCATGTTATCTATTTTCTTTCTGCTTAAAAGTTACAATTAATTTTAAATACTAATTTATTATAGCATTTAAAAAATAAAGAAATTTTTGACAATAGCTAAGCAATGAAATTTTGACAATAATTACAAACAAAAAAGCACATTGGTGCTTTAAATTATTCTTTTTGTTCTATTATTTTTTTAACTTGTTGTATTAATTCATTAGTTCTTTTTTCATCAGCATTTAATCACTGAATAACACTAGTTTTTCCTTGTCCTATTTTTTCATTTTGATAAGAATATCAAACACCAGATTTTTCAACAATTTCATAACTTACTAATAAATCAACTAATTCACCAATTTTATCAATACCTTTATTATATAAAAGTGATATGGTTGCAGTTTTAAAAGGAATAGCAGTTTTATTTTTAACAATTTTTATTTTAATTTTATTACCAATAATTTCTGAGTTTGAAAGAATATTTTCTGATTTTCTAACTTCTAGTCTAATTGATGAAAAAAACTTTAAAGCTTTACCACCTGTTGTAGTTTCTGGATTTCCAAAAATAACTCCAATTTTTTCTCTTAATTGATTAATAAAAATCACAGTTGTATTAGATTTTGCAATTAAACCATTTAACTTTCTTAAAGCTTTTGACATCATTCTTGCTTGTAGTCCAATTGACTGATCACTCATTTCACCTTCTAATTCAGTTTTTGGTACTAAAGCAGCTACTGAATCAACAATAATTAAATCAATACTATTTGAATTAATTAACATTTCTAAAATATCTAATGCTTGCTCACCATTATCTGGTTGACTAACTAATAATTTGTTAGTATCAATACCTAAATTATGACAATATTTTGGATCTAATGAATGTTCTGCATCAATAAAAGCAGCAATTCCTCCTAATTTTTGAATTTCACAAATAGCATGTAGTGATAAAGTGGTTTTTCCAGATGATTCAGGACCATAAATTTCAATAATTCTTCCTTTAGGATAACCACCAATTCCTAAAGCATTATCTAATAAAAGTGAACCTGATGAAAAAGTTTCAACATTTAAATTATCACTTTGACCAAGAACCATAATAGAACCTTTACCAAACATTTTTTCAATTTCTTTAATAGCTTCTTTTAGTTCTTTTGAATTTCACATTTGTGATTCTTTTAAATTATTATCTTCTATTTTTTGTATTTCTGTACTCATAGCTTTTTTTCCTTTCATATTTGTATTAGAAAAAAAATTAAAAAAGAACCATTTGCTTAATTTTTTTTACAATAAATTTAATAGCTCTTTTTTTAAAGAACTTTCTAGATACTACAAATTTAGGTTTAAATTCAAAAACTTTAATATCATTATTATAAAAAACACCAATATAAGCTAAACCTACAGGTTTATTTTCCATACTATTAGGACCAGCATTACCAGTAAAACTAACTACAATATTTGTTTTTGTTAGTTCATAAGTTTTTATAAGCATTTCTTTTGCACACTCAAAAGAAATAACACCATCTTTTTTAATAACTTGTTTATCTATATTTAAAATATTTTCTTTAAACACAGTTTGATAACAAACAAATGACCCATAAAATATTTTTGAACTATTTTTAATATTAGTAATTAAATTACTAAATAATCCACCAGTAAATGATTCACAAGTTGAAATTGTTAAATTAGCTTTAATTAATAATTTAACTATTTTTTTTAAACTCATAAAATCACCACAATCTATTAAAAAAAATGATGAGATTTTATCTATAACCCACGTTTTGTACTTTTTAGCGTCAATCATCTATCTAGTTAATAATAACTTCTGATCTTGATTCTTATTCTCTTAATCAGATTCCTCTACCAAAATTTGAGTTTCTTACTTATGGGGTTTACCGCGTTCCATTTCAAGATTTCTCTTTATTCGTCTCTGTGGCACTTTATAACATTACCATAGCAAAGCCTTAGGTTAGTTATGCCGTCAGTAATTAATTACTGCCTAAATTTATTTTTTCATTTAGCATAAACACTACAATCATCACAGATTGTGTAAGCGTGGAGTTTCCTCTATATTCTTTTTCAAATACAGCGATTGACCAATAAAATCTCTTATTAATTTTACAACATAAATCAAACAAAACACTAGATAAACAATCTTAGTTTACTTATTAATAATTTATAAAATTTAATTTTTAATTATTAAAGTTAGGAAGTTTTTTATTATCATTATCTATTTTAGATCTAAAAGCAAAATCATCAAAAACAACATTTTTATTAACTTTTCATTTACTTAAATCTTGATCAAAACTAGATGCATTAAAAAACATTTTACTCATATTGTTTACATTTAATACATTTCAATTGGAAATATTTTGATTAAATGAAGTTGCTCTAAAAAACATATTACTCATATCAGTCACATTAGACACATCTCATTTTGAAATGTCTTGATTAAACATACTAGCACCTAAAAACATTGATCTCATATTAGTTACATTTTTAGTATTTCACACTAGTTTTTGATTATTATTATTAAAATTTTTAGCATCAACAAACATTGAATCCATATTGATTGCATTATTAGTTTTTCAACTACTTAGATTCTGATTAAATTGTTCAGCTTCGTTAAATATTGAATTAAATTTAATTACATTAGAAGTATTTCAATTTGAAATATCTTGATTAAAGTTTTTAGCCTTTTCAAACATTTCACTCATATTTTTAATATTATCTGTTTTTCAATTTTCTATACCTTTAATTTTTGAATTTATATTTTGTTGGAATGCTAATTTTAATGAAGTGATTTCTTTAGGTAAATGATCTGGTACTTGATTTGTTTCAGGTTTAATTTTTTCTATTTGAATTTCAAAATCTCTAGTTAGAAAATATCCAATTTTTATTAACTGATTTTTGTTATAAACTGGATTAATTCCATAACCTCAAAACTTAGATAAATCTTCTTTTGTATTTTCAATATTTTGTTTTAGTTGATAATTTATTTTTTCTTGATTTAAAATTTGATTTTCTTTAATTTGAATGTCATTTAAAAGTACTTTGACTTGTTGATTATTTTTAAATTTATTCAATTGGATTTTTGTTTTAAAGTATTGATTTTTAATAGGTAAGTTTATTTTACTTGCTTTATATCTATAACCATTAGCTTTATCATATAACCTAGTAAAAGGTTCAAACTTATAACTTATTTTTTCTATATTTTTTAATTCTTGTAATTGAGATTCTAAACTATTATTTTCTTTTTGTAAATTAGTAATTTTTAAATCAACTTCATTTAGTTCATCTTTGATTTTTGTACTTAACATTTCTAGAGTTTGTGTATCAAGTTGATAACAAGAAATAACTAAACTAGTTAAAGTAATTACTAATAGTGAATTTAAAAATATTAATATTTTTTTCATACAAATTAATTCTCAATACTATTTTAAAAAAATCTCATTATAGAAAATAAAAAGTTCAAATAAATTTATTTGAACTTTAATAAAAATTATATTAAATTATTTTATTTCATTTTAGATTTAGCTGATGTTGGAGTTGATGCAGGAGTAGAAGTTGGAGTTGGAGTGGATGAACTTGAATCTTTAAATTTAGGTAATTTTGAAGATTGACTTTCTATTTTTGAGCCAGTTGCAAAACTACTGTGTTTTACTTTTTCTTTAACCTTTCATTCACTTAGATTTTGATCAAAACTAGAGGCTTTATTAAACATAAAGTTCATTTCATCTACATTAGAAACATCTCATTTTGAAATGTCTTGATTAAACATTTTTGCTTCAGAAAACATATAATTCATTTTTTTTACACTATTAGTTTTTCATTTTGAAATATCTTGATTAAACTCTCCAGTTTTTCTAAACATTGATGTCATGTCTTCAACTTTTGAAGTGTTTCAAGACGAAATGTTTCCATTAAACATTTTTGCACCAGAAAACATTGATTTCATTGTTTGAACATGAGAGGTATCTCACTTGTCTAAATTAGAATTAAATTTTTCTGCTCCATCAAACATTTGTTCCATATTATAAACATGAGAAGTTTGTCATGAACTTAGATCTTGATTAAATACTTTTGCTCTAGCAAACATTTTTCTAGCAAATGCTAAATTATATGGTTTTCATTTTCCTAAATTTTGATTAAATTTAGCATTATCAGCAAACATTGAATTAGCATCTCTTAAAATTTTTACATCTCAATTTGAAATATCGTGATTAAAGTTTTTAGCACCATCAAATAAGAAACTCATTTGACAAACTCTAGAAACATCTCATTTTTCAATACCACCAACATTTGTAGATGTGATTTGATTAAATACTTTACTTAAACTATTAACTTCTCTTGGTAAAAGTGCACTTATTTTAGAAATATTTGTTGGCATTTCAAATGCTTGTACGTAATTAATATTTATTCCGTTAGGTTTTAAATAATTATCACCTTCATCATCATAATAGCCCATTTGAATAACTTCATCAATGTCACTTATTTCTTGTTTTTGTCTTTTTTTAGATGGATCTTTTCAAACCATTTTTTCTCATTCGTCTTTATTTTTTTCAACAATCTTTCCGTCTTTTGTTTTATATTTTATTGATTGTTGACCATATTTAACAGATCCAACTTCTAATTCAATAACCTCTTTATTTACTAAAACTTTAACTTTTTGATTTAATTTATTATTTTCATCTTTAGTTAATTTTTCAACAGTCTTTTCATACAAACTACCATTTAAATCAATAGAATCACTAACTTGTTTTGGTAATTTTTCTTTAAGCATTTCAACAATTAAGCTAGTATTTTTAGCACTATCTAATTTGTTTTTAAATTCTTTATTTCATAAATCAATAACAGCTTGTTTGTTATTGATAATAACTTCTGATTTAACAGGATTATTATTTGTATTATTACATGCTACTACTAAAAAACCAGTAGTACTAATCATTGCTAATGAGCTAAATAATGTTAATATTTTTTTCATCTTTATAGCCTTTTATAAATTATTTTTCTTATTACTAAATATGTATTAAGTTGATTTTTAATACCACTTTTATTATAGTAAATTAATAATTTTGAGATAAAAATCTAACAAAACTAAAAAATAAATAAAAAAAGATAGAAATTTTGGTTGATCATTTCTATCTTGATTTACTTATTAATAATTTATAAATTTCATCAATTTTATTTAATTTTTCTTCATATCCAACTAAATTTTTTTCAATTCTTGCTATTCTTTTAATGAGATCTATATCATTTAAGTTATCTTTAACTAGTTTTCAATTCTTTTTAGCATATTGTTCTAGTTCATTTTCAACTTTTTGCTTATCAGCACTAAGTTTTGTTAGTTTTTGATTAACTAAATCTAATTGTTCATTTAAACTAGCAATCTGATTTTCTAAAACAACATAATCTTTAATAATTTCATCTAAAAAGTCGTTTACTTCTTCAATTTTATAACCTTTATAAGCTATGTTAAATTTCTTATTTTGAATCTGGTTAACTAATAACTTTTTCATATATGACTCCTTTTTGATAATTATTATAACATCTTTTTCTAATACTATAATAAGGAGGAAATATGCACCCATTAAAAAATAAAGGTCAATATTTAGAAACAATTTTAAACATTACTAATCAAAAATATCTAGATGAAAATTTATGTGTAGTTAGTAAAATTCCAACAAATATTAATCTAATTAATATCAATAATAAAGTCATTACAAACGCTACTTTTAAAGATAATTTTAATTGTGATTATATTGGAGTTTATAATGGTTTATATTTTGAATTTGATGCTAAAGAAACATCAAAAGATGAGTTTAATTTTAATGCTATTAGAAAAAATCAACAACAAAAACTTAATTTAGTTAGTAAAAATAAAGGATTAGCATTTATTATTTTGTATTTTTCAAAATACGATGATTTTTATATTATTTCTTATAATAAACTAATAGAATATATTAAAAATAATAAAAAAACAATTCCTAGAAGTTGAATAACTAAAAATTGTCAAGAATTATTTTTAACAAATAAATTAAAACTAGATTATCTTAAACACTTTAATCATTTAATCAATCAAATAAAATAAGTTGATTTGAATTTAAATATTTTTCAATTTCTTTTAATAAAAAATTAAAATCAGAAATTTTTTTCTTATTAGTAATTTGTAATAACTGTTCTTCTTTAATATTTGTTTGTAAAAGCTTAATAATTTTTAGTTTTTCATCTTTAGTTAAAACAAATAATAAATTCTTTTCAAAATTAATAAAAAATTGATTATATTGCTTTATTAAAAAAGAATCATTAACAAGTAGAGTAATTTTTTTAAACAAATTAGAAAAATCAATAAAATCTGTTTTAATTTCAATTAAATCTTTTTCAGCTAATAATTCTAATTCATTTTCAATTTCAACACTAGATAAATTTAAATAATTAGCTAATAAATTAGGAGTTGTCATTTTTCTAGTTTGATCGTTTAAATACATTATCATTAAAATAATTAAAGCTTGATTATCAGTTAAATTTAGTTTTTTATAATATTCTAATAATAACTTTTTTTTAGAAACAATTCCTTTTTCTAATAATTCAAAAATCATAAAATTTTCCTTTATAAATGTTAATAAAAAGGTTGCTAAGCAACCTTTTTATAATTATTACATTAATGATTCTTTAAGTTGTTTAGCTGGTTTAAATCTCGCTGATCTAGAATCTGGAATAATTATTTTTTCACCAGTTGATGGGTTAACTCCTTCTCTAGATGATCTTTCAGAAATAACAAATTTTCCAAATCCTGCAACTGATACTTCTTTTCCTTCAATTAAATGTTTTGAAATTGTTTGAAAGATTCTATTAACAACTTTTTCAGCATCAACTTTAGAAATATTCTCATTAATAATGATTTCTTCAATTAATTCTTTTTTAGTCATATTAAATTACTTCTCTTTTCTACTTTTCAACTTAAACCAGTCAAACACCTTTAAATGAATGGTTTAAAAGCGCTATTGGTCTAATATTATTATATAAAATTCTATATAGTGTGTTAATAAATTCATTATGAATTTCATATTTATCACATAGTAGATAAGCAATTCTAACAACTTGAATTTGATCTATTGTTAAATTATTTTTTTCAAGTGCTTTTGTAATATTTTTTAACTTAACAATATCAATTCCTAACAAAAAATATTTATTATTTTTATCTAAAATATTTTCTATTAAAGTAGCTAAAGTAGCAAAATTAAAAAAAGTTTCTAATTTAGCATTATAGTTTTTAGCTATTTGATAAATTAAATTAATAACAATAGTAATTAATGAAGCTTTAGTATTACTTTCAGCACCAAGACCTTCTAAAATACCTAGTGAAAGATTAATTAAATCTTTAAAATAAACTACTAATTCACTTGTAATCAAATCATTATTTCAATAACATAAAAAATATTCATTTGAAAATATTTTAACTAACTGTTTGCAAATACTTAAGTTTTTTGAAATGATCATAGCTGTTGTTGGTTTTTTTAAAATAATTTGACTAGGATTATTTGGTCCATATAAACAAACAAATTCTTTTAATAAGTTAGTTTTACTAAATTGATTAATAATTAAATTTGATAATAAATCTAAATTATTCTCATCAAAACCTTTAATAGTACTAATTAAAATAATTTCATTTTTTAAATACTTTTTAATTTGATTAATAGTTGAAAGTAGTTGTTTATTTAAACTAGTTAAAATTAAAATTTCAACATTTTCTAAACTAGCAACTAAATCAGTTGTAGCAACAATTTTATTATTAATTTTTAATTGAGTTGAAATATTATAACTATGATTAAAATTAATATTATTAACATCTAATTCATTTCCAGAATAAATAATTACATTATGATGATTATCAGCTAGAATATTAGCTAAAGCAATACTATAAGCATTAGATCCAATAATAGTGATATTTTTTTTCATATTATTTTCTTTCTCTAAAAATTAAATTAATAGGAATGCTATCAAATCCAAAACTAAATCTAATTTGATTTTCTAAAAACCTTTTATATGAAAAGTGTAAATAATTTGGGTGATTACAAAATAAAACAAATGTTGGAATGTAAGCTTGAACTTGACTAGCATAATAAATTTTTAATCTATTTCCGTTAAATTCAGGAGCTGGATTAATTAGTTGAGCTTTATTTAAAACCTCATTTAACACATACGTTTTAACTTTAACTGATAAACTTTGTTTAATATCTGCAACTAAATCTAAAATTTTAGTAACTCTAGTTTTATCAGGTGCTGAAATAAAAATAATTTTTGCATAAGAAATATATTTAAAATATGCTCTAATTTCTTCTTCTTTTTTTAGAATTTGTTCTTGTTTATTTTTAACTAGATCTCATTTATTTACAACAATAATTACAGGTTTTTTTTCATCATAAATTAATCCACCAATATTAGTATCTTGATCTGTTATTGGTTTTGTTGCATCAATCATTAATAAAACAATATCACTATTAGTAATTGCAGATAATGATCTTAAATAACTATATTTTTCAACAGTTTGACCTAGTTTAGATTTTTTTCTAATTCCTGCTGTATCAATTACTGTATATTTATTTTTATTATAAGAAAAACTAATATCAACAGCATCTAAAGTAGTTCCTTCAATTTCACTAACTATCATTCTGTTTTCATTAACTAAAGAATTTACTAAACTTGATTTACCAACATTTGGTCTTCCAATAATTGCTATTTTAGTTGAATCATCTTTTAAATCTGCATCATTTTTAGAAATATAAGAAATCACTTTATCTAATAGATCACCAATCCCAATTCCATGAGTTGAAGAAATAAAATATAAATCACTAAATCCTAAATTCATAAATTCATAGTTATGATCATCAATAGTTTTTTTATCATATTTATTAATTGCTAAAATTACTGGTTTTTTAGATTTGTGTAAAATTTTAGCAATCATTTTGTCATCTTTATCTAATCTATTTAAAAAATCAACAACAAAAATAATAACATCAGCTTGTTCAATAGCAATTTGAGTTTGTATTTGAATTTCATTTGAAAACAATTGTTGATCAATACTAATTCCACCAGTATCAACTAAAATAAATTCTCTAGTTAATCATTCAGCATTACTATAAATTCTATCTCTTGTAACTCCTGGTTTATTATCAACTATAGATTTTTTTTCTTTAATAATTCTATTAAATAAACTTGATTTACCAACATTTGGCTTTCCAACAATTGCTACAATTTTCTTTTTCATTATTTTTGACTTTCTAATTGATGAACTTTATTAACTACAATATCTACAACTTGATCTATAGTTAAATAAGAATTATCTATATATCAAGCATCACTTACTAAAACTAAAGGTCCTATTTTTCTTGTTTTATCAACTTGATCTCTTTTAATTAAATCTTGATAAATTTGTTTAAATGATTTACCTAAAATTTTGTTTTCTACATTTTGTTCAAATCTTCTTTTTGCTCTGATTTCAATATCACAATCTAAATAAATTTTTAAATCTGCATTAGGTAAAACTACACTTGTAATATCTCTACCAACTAGTATATAACCTTTATTTTTAACCATTTGTTGTTGAGCTTTTACCATATAATTTCTAATTTGTGGAATTATTGTAATTTTATTAATTACATTTAAAATTTCACTACTTATTAGTTTGTTAGTAACATTTATATTATTTACAAATATTTGTTCATCACTAATTTTATAATCAAAACTATCTAATAATTTGATAATTTGATCTTGATTATTAATATCAATATTTTTAAATAAACAATATCAAGTAAAAGCTCGATACATTAATCCAGTATCAACAAACTGATAATTTAAAATTCTAGCTACTTTTCTAAAAATTACAGATTTTCCACTACTACTAGTACCATCAACAGCTATAATCAGTTTTTCCATACTATCTCCTATAATACAATAAATAATAATAAAGAAAAAATCATCACACTAATAAAAATAGAAATTCAAATTAAAAATCAATTCTTTTTAATTTGATACATTTGTTTTTTTCTTTCTAATTCTGCAATTTTTTTTAAATTTTCTTTTTTAGTTTTTTTAATTAAATCAGTAATTTGTACTTGCTTGATTTCATTAATTTCTTTTATAGAATTTAAATCATTTTGATTAATAATAAGTTTAGTTAAATTAGTAAAATCATTATTTATAACATCAAGTTTTTCAAACTTTTCACTAGTTGCTTTTTTATATGAATTAATATCTTTAGTCATTTTTAATAAATTGCTAAAATGAAATTTTTGCTCATCTAAAACTATAAAATCTGAATATTTTTTTAAATCAACTAATTCATTAGTACTTATTTTTTTTAATAAACTAATTTGTTTGTGAATATTATCTAAAAGTTCTTGATTAATAGTTTGGTTAATTCTAGTTTTTGCTAAATAAAAACCACCTTTATCAAATTCATCATAAATATTGTTAAAAACTTTATTAAAATATTTATTATCTAATTTATTTAAAACATTTAAGCTATTATTAATAAATTTACTATAATCACCTAAGTTTTTAGCTTTTTTAATTTGTTGATTAACTAAGTCAATTTCTTTACTAAATAATTGATTTCTAGAAGTATAATCTTTACTCATAAAACACCTATTACTAACTTATATTTTATAATAAACCTATTTAAACATAAAAAAATGCCTAGGCATTTTTATTTGTATCTATGATTAATTGGTCTCATTTTTCATTCAACTAGAATAAATAATAATAAAGCAATACCATATCTTAAGATATTTCACCCAAAAATAGCTATTATAATAAAAGTATTAATATTTGTAAAACTTAGCATATGTTCATCATGAATGTGATTATGATCATGACCAGCATGATAAAAACTAATTTGATTTGATAACAAGTGATTAGAATTTATATTTGAATCTATATATAAAGCTAAAATAAATCCTAGAGTGGAAACAAAAGAAACTAAAACAATCATAATTGGTAGTGGGGTTCATCTTTTAAATCTAGCAACATTTTTATTTGTATCATGATGAATTGGTGAGTTATTAAAAATCACATTAAATACAAGAAAAACAATTCAAACAATAAAAACATTTGTTATAGCTTCAATTGGAGGTTGTATTCAACCATGTTCCATACCATGAATAAAGTTATGTAAAATTGGAGCTAAAAATCCTAATAAACTAGCAAAGATCGGACCTAAAGTAGCTATTGAAATACAAACAACTAAAATATCTAAAAATCTAGATTGAATTCACACTTGATCACTTACAGGAATTTTGATTGACTCTAATAATATATCAATTGCACTAACTGAAGCAGTTAAAGCTAAAAAAATTCCAGTTAAAACAATTTTAAATAGCAATTTTTTTCTACTAAATAAAAAAACAGTTCTTAATTCAAAATTATAATTTTGAATATCATCGTGATTTCCAAATTTATCAAAATGATGTTTTCCATGATAATGATCTATTTTTTTATGATCTTTACTATCAAGTTCTTTGTGCATATCTAAATCATTATCAACATTACATACTACATCATTTAATTGTTCTTTTAATGATTCGTTCTTCTTCATATAAGCCTTTCTCCTTTCTTTTTTATATATATTATTATATCAATAATATCTTATTTATAAAATTTATAAATAAATAAAGTCCCTATTATTTAAAAAATATTTATTATAAAATAAATAATAAATAATCAAAAAAGCGAGGTTTTAATATGAAAAATAATGTAATTAGTATGGTAGTTGAAATACCAAAAGGTTCATCTAACAAATATGAAGTTGATGAAAAAACAAAAAGAATTAAACTAGATCGTGTTTTATATGGAGCTAACTTTTATCCAGGTGAATATGGAATGATTGAAAACACACTAGATTGAGATGGAGATCCACTAGATGTAATTTCACTATGTACATACCCAACATTACCAGGAGTTGAAGTTAATGTTAGAATTTTAGGTTCAATTAAAATGGTTGATGCTGGAGAAGTTGATACTAAATTATTTGGAGTGTTTAATGATGATCCAAGATTTAAAGAATATCAAACACTAAATGACGTACCAAAACACTACAGAGATGAAATTGAAAACTTTTTCTTACAATATAAAGCTTTACAAAATAAAGTAGTTAAAATTAATGGTTGAGGAACTTTAGATGAAGCTTTAGAAGAACTTGAAGAATGCAAGTCAAGATTTGAAGAATATAAAGACCGTTTAGCTAAAGGACAAAAAGATCAAATATTAGCTGAGTGAAAAGAAAAAGGATTAGGTCAAGCTTAAAATAATAACATTTTAATATAGATTACTTTTTTAACTAAGTAATCTTTTTTTATTAAAAATTATAAAAAAAATACTCCTTAAAGGAGTATTTGCTATTATATTAAAATTATCTCTTAACTTGATCATCAATATTATCAATTTGTTTATTAATGAAGACATTCATATTATCTAATTCACTTATTCTCTTATTCAAACCAATGATTTGATTATTTTTTTCAATTAGAGAATCTTTAATTTGATTTAGTTTTTCTTCAAGTGATTGATTATTTCAATCTACAAACTTAAGATCATTTTTTGCTAGTAAATTAACAAATTCTTCATTATTAATTTTTGAAAGTTCATATTCATAATAATTAAGTTTTAAACTTTTTTCTAAATTATCTTTTAAATATGTTTCAACACCATTATAAATAGCATTTAAAATTTCACTAATTTTTTCAATAACAAATTTTGTTTTTAGTCCAGATTGTAAGTTTGCAACATTCTTGTATCCATCTAAATATTCAATATTTGGTGTATCAACTTGTTGAACATCACCATTTTGATCTTCATTTAATTCACTTGTATTTAATTCAGCTTCTTTAAATCTTTTAGATCTTTTATCATAATAAGCTAAATAATAAGTTGTTGACTTAGTTTCTTGATATGAATTTGAATTACTTGAAGATTCAACATAATACTTAGTAAGTTTTTTTAATTGATTATTAAAAATGTTTTGTAGTTCATTAACATTATCTTGAGCATCTGAAACAATTGCTTTTACTTTTTTTAGAGTTTCAGTAACTTTTTTTTCTAATAAAGGATTCATTTAATTAACCTCCTTTTAAATTAAATTCTTTAGTTATTTTTAAAATTAGTTCTTTATTTTATTTTTGATTTTCTGGTTGTTTAGGTTCAGTTGATCCATCTGGTTTAGTCTTATCTTTTTCACCATCTAGTTTAGTCTTATCTTTTTCACCATCTGGTTTAGTGCTATCTTGGTTGCCATTTTGATCATCTAGTTTACCTATTATTGTAACAGCACCAAGAGTATAGTAAGTAAAGCCTTCTGCTACTTTAAGTTTAAAATTTAATAAATCTGTTAAAAGTCCAAATTATAAATGAGTATTACGTCTTCCCTCAGTTACAATACCCTTAGGAAAAGTTATATGTAATTTACTTTGCTCATAGTCACTTTGATAACTTTCATTTTTATAATAAATTTCTTGTTCATATCGATGTTGTTGTTCTTGATCTTGAAAAACTTTAAAATTTTTAATTCCTAACATATTAGAAATCAAGTATTCTTCTTTAACTTTTTTAACATCAGCATTAAAATCTAAGCTATAAAAACTAGTTCAATCATCTACTCTATTATTTTCAGTTTGACTTAAATATTTTTCTCATTCATCTCAAATATTAAAATCACTATTTTCACTATCTTTTAAACTGCTTGGTTTACCTGTCATATTAAACAATAGTCTTTTTAGTGGATAGCTAGGTTCTGAACTTTTATAGTCTGGGTGTGCCTTTTGAATTCCATAAAACTTATGGAATTGATCTAGCATTACTTCAATTCCTTTATAATATGCATCAAATACAGCAGACTTTTTATAACCTTCACTTGTTAAATTTTCTAAATTTTCAAAATTCAACTCTTTATCTTTTTTATCAAGTTCTACAAAATAACTAAACGAAATATTACCTAAATCATGTACATATCCATTTTCTAGTTTTAACTGTAAGCCTTTTAGATCAAAACTTTCAATAGAAGTAGATGATTTAAATAAATTTTTTAAAACATTATCTTTTTCTAATTTATTATTAAACTCATCTAGTTTATCTTCATCAACAAATCCACTAGCAATATTAGCTAATGTTTGTTTAAACTTAGTTTTATAATTAGCCATTTTTTCTACTCAAGGGTTAATCAAGTCTTTGGCTAATTTCTCATCTCCTGTTTTAGTGTTAAGCAAGTTTATTTCTTGCCCATTCTTTACTTCACCAAAATATAAATGCAACAAGTCATATGAACCTTTTTCTAAAGTACCAGTTTTTTTACCTTTAGCATTATAGTAACTTATTTCTAATGGACCAATATTAAGTTCTGTATTATTTTTTTCAACATCAGTTTTTTGATTCTGATCTTTAAATGAAAGTAATAAATTTTTAACTACTTTATTTTCACTATTTTTAATAAAATGTCTAGAAATTTCTTCTTTAACATCTTCAGCTAGACTTTCATTGTATTTAGATATTACACTCTTGTAATTATTAGTTGCAGTTGTCAACAAGTCTTGAGCAGTTAATACTTGATTTTCACCTAAAAATTTTTTTAATCTTTCAAAATCAACTTTTAATAAATTGTTACTATCTAATAATAAAAGATCAACTCAAGATTTTTTAATATCATTTACTAACTTAATAACAGCTTCTTCACTAGAAATATTAATTACAAAATCATCTGAAATAGTTTCAGTTTTTATTTGGTCAGCACTATCTTTATATTTATATTGAAAATCTAAACCTACTTGAATAGTTGAATCAAATGAATCTTTTTCTTCAAAAAACTTCATTTTTGAATCTGTTAATCTAAATTTGATTCCTTTAATTCATTTATTATTATTAAAGCCACCTAATATAGTTCGATATTTGTCAACACCTAAACTTAATATTTTTTCTTTAAACTTGTTAACAGCAGAATTAACATCTAAAACAGTTCTTAAAGTTTTTTCAAACTCATTTTTTCTTTCTTGAACAAGATTTTCATAGAAACTATAATATCCATCACTATCTCTTTTTAGACTTTTTTCATTGTCAAGTTTATAAAGACTTTCTCTTGAAAAGAAATTTTTATCATCTGAATCTTTTGATAAAAATGCTGTTCTAGAAATAATAAAAGGTCTTACTGTTCCATTATAAACATTTCTTACTTCATTATTAAATTTTTGAATTAACTCATTTTTTTGCTTATTATTAGAGTTATTATTTTGATTACTACTATTATTTTGATTTGATGTTTTATCATCTGATGTTTTTTCACATGCAACAACTGGAGCTGCAGCTAGTGCTGAAAAACCAACAACTGTTAATACTTTTAGTAGCTTTTTCATTGTTATCCTTTCTTTTTAAACCTTTTTAATTAATCGATATTTTAATTAAACTGTTTTTTATAACCTATTAATTTATGTTTTTTGACAAATTATTCTCTAATAATTTTTTAAATGCAATTTCAGCTTCTATGAATTAAGTTTCGATTATTTTTCACCATCTGGTTTAGTCTTATCTTGATTATTATCAGATTTACTATTATCTGTATCTTGATCAGAACTTGTATCTGATGTTTTTTCACATGCAACAACTGAACTAGTTACTACTGTTGAAAGACCAACAAGCGATAACAACTTCAACAGACCTTTCATTGTATTCCTTTCTATGATTTTTTAAAAAAAATTCTTTTAAAAATTCTTTTTTTTAAATTTATAAAAAGTTATTAAAAAACACCCAGTATTATTGTTACTGAGTGCTACATTGAACATATAATTTGAAAGAAACTTCTTATGTGAAATTACTTCTTAATAACCTTTATCAAATAGCTTGGTTTCCTTAGAACCGTCTCCAAATCCATTTGGATAAATTACTCTTAAATTCTCTCTAAATGAGTTCTTTTGCATACCAAATTGAGTTTTGTTAGTACCATCAATTAGATTGTATGCATAAATAGTATTCTCACCAACCTCTATATTACTTGACTGTAAAAATGGTGCAATTGAACCATTTTTTAGTAAGTCTCCAAATTGAACATTTGAACTAACACCATTATAAATTCCAATCATTTGTCCGTATTCATTATAAGCTAATGACCCTGATGCACCATAGTACAAAGAAGAAAAGTTAACATTATATTGAAAACCATATCAGGCTGCTAAAACTCTTCCTCAATAAGAATCAAAAATTGTTGGGGTAACTGTACTAATTTTTTCTTCTACATTATTTTCAGAGAAACCTTCTGTTGGTTTACGACGAAATGGAAAATTATGCGGTAGTATTGGAAAAGGTTTAGTTGGATCAAATTTAGGAAAATCAAATTTCATACTTTGATTTTGCTTGCCATCCTGCATTTCATATCTTTCAGATGGATTATTTTGCATTCATCAAGCAATCTTGCCATCAACAGGGTAACCAGCAATATAAACATCCTTTGCCTTGGTTAGATTATTAGGATGTTTTTGCGTTTTAAATGCAGATACATAGTCTACTGTTTGCAAATATTTAGAAACATCTTTATTTTGATTTGGAAGTGCAGCTGTTTTTGATAACCTTGCTAGATAGTTATCTACACCATCTATAGCTTCTTTTACTCATTGTTTTAATGTTTCATCTGCTTTATCAAGATCAACATCAATTTCAAAAATTCCAAAATCTACCATCATTGGTACATTAGACACTCTATTTAAATCATCCCAGGCATGTTTATATTCATAATCACTTTTTTCTTGTAATTTTCTAGTCCCAAATTCCTTAACTACTTCATTTAATTTGTCTTGGTATTTGGAAATTGCTTCTTTTTTCATAAAATCAAGGGCAGCAAAAACTATTTTAGGGCTACTAATTGCTTCTGTTGGAGTGGTTTTATGTGAAGTACTTTCTCAGCGACTATGTTCTCCTGTTGGGACAGTATTACCATAATAATTTGCATTTCAATTATTATTTTTTGCTTTATCTACTGATGGCTTATTATTTGGAACATGACTAAAATCATTTACTGGTTTTTCGGTTTTACCCAAAGCAACACCCAGAACTTTTTTATCGCTTTGAGAATCATAATAGTTAAGTTTACTACTCAACTCTTTACTTAGTGAATTACTAAAATGACTTAAAACATGAAGGTTTGTTGCTATGAATAATTTATATTTATTATTAGCATTTTTAAATTTATGATAGTCAAGTAATCACCCAGTCCCTTGATTGTTATCTAATATTCCTTCGTTTCCAGGAAGTTTTGTAAGAAATTTCAAAGCAAAGGTACGATCATAAATTTCTTTATAAATAGTCTTAGGCTCTATGATTTTAAACAAACTAGTTTGGTTTTGTTGAACTGTAGGATTTATTAATTTATTATCTTTATTATCATTTAGGTTTGTATTGCCTTCTCTAGTTGCATTATTTTCACTATCAGGTTTATTTTCACTTATTGATTCAGTAATTTTAGTATTTTCTATTTTAGAACAAGAAGTTAATAAAACTAAGCTGCTAATGCTTGATATCATAGGAATTAATAATAATTTTTGCTTACTCATCATAACCTCGTAATGTAAGTAAAATATCTTTTTCAAAGTTTACCAAAAAAATATTTTTGTAAAATGACATTTCAGCCTTAATCTGTAAAGTAATACATTAAAATTGTGTCTATATACTAATTTAATTTATTGCTAAGTGTATGATATATTTAATTCTCTTTATTCAATGATTGCTATATCTTAAGGAATTTAATAATAATTAAATAAGTTAAACGACACTTCTTTTACTCTTAATTATATTGGCATAAAAATACTTTGTTTTAAAAAGAAAGACTTGCTATATTTGCGAGTATCTAGTTTTTTGTTCTAGTTTATTTTCAATTTGGGTTACTTTTTCATTTTGAAAGGTCTTGTTTAAAGGCATTAGCACCTTTAAACATATCGGAA
Source organism: Mycoplasma leachii PG50 (assembly GCF_000183365.1). Classification (NCBI taxonomy): domain Bacteria; kingdom Bacillati; phylum Mycoplasmatota; class Mollicutes; order Mycoplasmatales; family Mycoplasmataceae; genus Mycoplasma; species Mycoplasma leachii. The sequence goes on from NC_014751.1 coordinate 678,749, forward strand.
AAGTCAGTTACTGCTTGAATATTTCAGTTACTAATATCTTGGTTAAACTCACTTGCTTTTTGAAATGCGCCTTGCATATTTTTGATTTTGCTTGTATCTGTAAAATTAAGTTTTGAATTAAAGTTTTTTGCGTCATAAAACATTCATTTTATATTTTCAACATTACTTGTATCAAAGTCAAGTGGTTGATTAAAGGCTTCTGCATAACAAAACATACCACTCATATCTTTTACATTTTTTGTATTACTAAATTTAAGCTCTGAGTTGAATTTCTTTGCACTATAAAACATATTGCCCATATTTTCAACATTACTTGTATCAAAGTCAAGTGGTTGATTAAACTCAAGCGCTCCAAAGAACATACCATACATATTAGTAACATTATTTGTATCAAATTTAATAGGGGAGTTAAATTTATATGCATTATTAAACATAAATTTCATATTTGTTACTTTTTTTGTATTGAAATTTATTGGTTTGTTAAAGTTTTTAGCTCCATTAAACATCATTTCCATAGTGGTAACATTTTGCGTATCAGAAAAGTTTAAATTAGAGTTAAAATTCTCTGCTAATTCAAATAATCCTCTCATATTTGTTACATTTCGTGTATCAAAATTTAATATTTGATTAAATGCTTTTGCATGAGAGAACATTTGTTCCATGTCTTCAACATTTTGTGTATTAAAGTTAATCGGTTGATTAAATTCATTTGTTCCTCAAAACATTGAGTTCATTTTTTTAACATTCTTTGTATCAAAGTTGACCGGTTTATTGAATTTACTTGCCCCGCTAAACATTAAAGACATATCTGTAACATTTTTAGTATTAAATTTTAATTCTTGGTCAAATTCGAGTGCATCATAAAACATAGCCTTCATGTTTTGCACATTTCTTGTATCAAAGTTAAGTGGGGAATTAAAATGTTTTGCTTCATAAAACATTGAATACATAGTAATAACGTTTCTTGTATCAAAGTCAAGTGGTTGATTAATTTCGCTTGCTTCAAACATCATACTCATATCTGTAACATTTGATGTATTTCATTCATTAAGATTTTCTATGTTTGATGATTTATTATCTTTAAATGCTGCTTTTAATGACTCTATAAATCAAGGTAATCTAGTAGGAACCTTCTTAGTTGATTTTGCAAAAGGCTTAATAGCTATTTTGCCAGATTCATCTTTATAATAACCAATTATTTTACAAATAGTTTCTTGACTATCTTCATATTCATGCTCAATTGAGTTTGGATGAAAGCTTACATCTTTTAATTCTAGTGTTAGTTCAAAATCTAAACCATCAAAACTTAAAATAAGGTTTTTAGCGGCATTTTTTAAAGACTTAATTGTTTTATCTGAATCAGTTTTAATTAGATATGGTAATTTAGTAAATTTAATTTTTTTATTTAGATGTTTCACAATATCACTAACTTTATGACTTTGTAAAATCTCATCTTTCATATTAGCTCATTCATCAGTTACTAGCCTTTGAATTTCAAACCTGATAACATTACGGTCATGATTTAATTCATTACGTAATCTTTTAATTTCTTTTTCTAATTCTGCTACATTTTGTTTTTTAATACTAATTTGATTTTTAAGTTCATCAACATAAGAATTCAATTCATGAAATTTAGCTTTCAATTTTAGCATTGCTTCCAGACTTTCTAACTGATAATTTTCTATATCAAAGCTATAAATTAGCGAATCTGCATACTGAGCAATTTGTGTTTTATCTTTTTCTAAATTGACTATCTGACTTTGTAGTAATTTAAGTTCATCTTGTAATTTTTCAATCTTATTTTGACTAATATTTTGTTGCTTATTTTTTTTAATAAGCAATGTTGTTGTTATGGAAATAGGAACTGCAGCCACAGCTGTTAGTCCACCTATTAGTAATAAACTTTTTTTCATTTTCTTAACTCCTTATCAAGTTGTGATGGTTTTTTTAATTGTTTAAAACTAAAACATTAATTACAATTAAAGTAATTAAGTATATTTGCGGTTTAGTGTAATTACTAGTTGTATTTTTACTTATAGAATTATTTTCTAAAAGCTTTAGGTCATATTCTAAATAACCTAAAAATAAGTTTTTTTGATTTTCTAGTTCAATAAATGAATCTGAAGTTGGAGTAAATCAAATATCTTTGTAATAAAAACCTAAATTACTAGTATAAAAAACTCATAATCCGTTATACAAGTTAAGATATGAAAAATACTTCATTTTATTTCTAGTTTTAATATAACTAGATCAATCTAATTGATCTGTTAAAACACGAGAAGTAGAAAGGATAATATAGTTGCTAGAATATTTAATAAAATAGTTTTCTAATATTCTAGCTACATACATTAGATTGAAATTTAATTTATTTACTAGACTTTTTGAATTAGAGAATTTAAAACCATCACCAGCATCACCTAAAAGTTCATATTCATAAATATTTCGAATATCTTTATTATTTAGTTCATATTTAACAGATTTTAAATCATTTGATTTTGTTAAATAGTTACTATTTTTTAAATTATCTAAAAACAAGAAACCATAAAGTAATTCATAGTTACTAACTTGTAAGCTATTTTCAAAATAATTATTAATTTCAATAGAAAAATTTAAAAAATCAAGCAAAATATTTTTTTTATTTTTATCAGTCGTTTTTTTAATTAATTATTTTAGTTGATTATTTGTAATAAATGTGTTTTTCAAAATTAGTTTTAAATCTAATAAATCATTCCTATTCCATGAACTAGGAACTTTATTATTTCCAAAAGGTTTTGAAAATAACTTTAAGTTCTTTTCATTAATTATTATTTTTTTATGATTGATTAGACCTAGCTCATCTCACATTTTAATTCTTAAATCAATATTGCTTTTAGAAGAAAAATCATCTTTTAAAGATTTATTCTTTAAAAAATATTGATAAATATATTTAGATAAATAAGAATATTTAATCTTGTCCTCTAATATATTTTTATTTAATGTATAAGTATCATAAACATCATTTAACTTAAAATCTTCATAGTTATTATTTTGTGTTAAAACTTTAATACTATAACTTTTTTCATTAGCTCTGACAAATGACATCGGTATATTTGCTACAAAACATAAACTAAGTAATAAAGTACAAATTATAGTTGTAGTTTGTAAAGAGAAAAGAAACATTAACATACTTATAAAATTAATTAGACAAAATGAGGCAAACAAATTATACAAAAGATATACTAATGTCATTTTTAAAATAAAAATATCGTATTTAAATCTATTAAAAACACTATAAGCTAAATTAATAAGTAGAAAACTTACTAAAACATTTATTGCTAAAATCAAAATTATTAAAAAATATTGTGAGATAAAAAATTTATTTCTACTAACTTGATTTGTTAAAACAATATAGGTAGTCTTATCTTCTAAATTTTTATTAAAGAAAAATTGAATCATTTTTAAAATAAGGACAAATAATAAACAGCAAGTAAAAAATAGTATGTAAAAATTGAAGATAATCACTCTATTTTGTCCTGTTTTAACAAAAGCTAAAAGAACACCTATTAAAAACGATATAAGAATATTAGAAAAGTTTAAGATGCAAAACAAACGTTCTTTTATTAGATTTTTTAAACAAAATCTGATTAATTTTCTAAAGGGAATTCTTTTATATTTAATTAGTTTAGAATTAGTAGAATTGTTTATTTTAGAATTATTAGAGAGTTTTTGCATAAATTAAATATGCTCCTATAAACCTAATAAGTTAAAATTCGTTTTATTAGTTATTAACCAGTTTTTCTAAAAGTAACATTTCACGTAATTTATTTTGTTCATCTTTAATTTCTTGTTTTAGTCTTTCTAATTCTAAAATACTTTCTTTTTGTTTTAGTTTACTATCAAAACTTTCTAGTTTTTCATTAAGCATTTTTTCAAAATAAAGCTCTTTTTTAAATTCTTATAGTTCTTGTTTTTGAGATAAAATATCAGACTTTAGTCTATTAAATTCTTCATTTTTTAAAAACTGATTAACATCATTAGAGTTATTTTGATGAATTTGAGATTTTAAATAAGAAATTTGATCCTTTAATTGATCAAATTGATCATTTAAGGGTGAACTACTTTTAAAAGAATCAAAATGATTTTTTAGTTTAGTTTTACAAGGATTATTCATATTTTTAATTTCTTTATAAAGTGTGTGATTAATTTTATTAGTTTGTTTACTAATAAAATCTTTTAAATCTAAAACACTACTTTGATCAGTATTTAGTTGATCTATTTTGTCTAAAAAATCTTTTTTAATTTCACTAACACTATTAATTTGAGCTTTTAGTTCATCTACAAAAAAATTCATAGGACACTGCCATAGGTTTTTGAGAAAAAATTAATATACTTTGTAAAAGACAAATAATCTAATATTATTTAACATAAAAATTAATAAAATTTCAAACAAATTATCATTTTTTTAATTTTTGAGCATAGAAAAAACAATAAAATGATATTTTTTATAACATTTTATCCATATTATTGATTTTTAAAACTAATACATGTAAAATTATTTTTTAATTTCATAAAGTAAGAAAATGATAATTTAAACTTTTTTTGAAAAGTTTGTAAAAAATTTAAAAATTTTTATGAGAGGTTGATAATAAAAATTTGACTTAGTTTGTGTTTTTAAATAATTGTATTCAGAACATCAATATATTAATTTTTGTAAGTAATTTTTAAATGATGTAAATTTTTTTCTAAGTTTGTATTTTCATTTTTTAATCAATGAATGAAATATCTCTATGATAACATTATCTGAGCAGCTATAAGTTCTTCCCATACTTATAGTTATTTTATTTTTATAGGCTCACTTTTGGTATTTTTTAGAAAAATAAACTGAACCGTGATCTGAATGCATAATTAGGTTATCTTTTCATAAATTGTCTTTAATAAGTTGTCTTTTAAAGCCTTTCATATTTCTCATAATTAATTCAGTATCATTTTTAAAACTAAATTTAACATCAATTATTCTTCTAGTTGTAGCTTCTAAAATTGTTGATTGGTAGAACTTTATACCAAAAATGCTATGAAAAGTAACATCAGTGTAAAAAACCTTATTTTTACCATAAATATTTTCTAGATTGCTTTGATTAACTTGTTGTTTTAAATTATTGATTTCATTAAACATATTTAAAAATGTTTTTTGCAATAAATTATTAATTAAATTAACTGATTGAATATTATTATTGTTATTATTATTGTTATTATCTAATATCTCAACTTCTAATTGTTCAGAAGCTGAATCACGCTGATTGGTTACATTTGAATTATTTAAAGTTTTATCAAAACTAATTGATTGGTTAAAATTAGAGTTTAAATTAATATCTGGTTGATATTTAGGTTGATATTTAGGTTGATGTTTAGTGATCTTATCTTCTAAAGCTTTTTTAATTGCATCAATATTAATAGATAAACTAGCAATACTTTTTATTTGAAAATTGTTTTTTTCTAAAATATTTAAAGCATCACTAAAAACTTGATGTTCTTTTAAACCAATTACTAAAGAATTAGAATCACTATCTAGATTAAAAGTTAAAATATCATTTTGATTTAAAATTTTTTCTACTTCATCTAGTAATATATTATTTTCGAATGTAATCTTTGTTTTTTTATACAAATTTAGTTCTTGTTTAGTACCACAAAATAGTAATTTACCTTTTTCTAAAATTACAAAGTTTTCTATAATATCATAAACTTCATCTATATTATTAACAGTTAAAATTATTGTACTATTTGATTTTCTTCTAAATTCATCTAAGATTTTATAAATTTGATTTCTTCAATGAGAATCTAAGTTAGCTCCAGGTTCATCGCATACTAAAATTCTAGGTTCTTTTATAAAACATAAAAATTAAGTTAACACGATTTTTCATCCCTCATGAAAAGCTTTTTAAAGGTTTATCTTTATATTCTCATAAATCAAATTTTTTCAATCAATATTCTAGTCTGGTTTTAACTAGTTTTTGTTCTAAACCCATAACATAGCACATATTGTATAAAAAATCATAAGCTGAGATTGAGTACAAAGAAAAGTCCATTTGTGAATAAAATCCAATATCAGAATTATTTTGGATTGAATCGCTATCTTTTCTTTCTTTTTGGTTAATAAAAATGTTTCCTTGATAATTAATACTTGTTCCTAGTAGTGAGTTAATAAATACACTTTTACCAGATCCACTACTTCCTAATAAAGCAGTAATTTTCCCTTTTTCAATATTAAATGAAAACGGACCAATTTCTATATCTTTAAACTTTTTATAAAAATTATCAACTACTATACTATATTTATCACTTTTCATTTTCACATTAGCACGTAGTTTTTCAAAAACATTTCCTACCATATCTTCCCTTGTACTAATATATGCAGATTTGAAACCCAACTAGACTACATTTTATTTAGTTTATGTTTTGTATTCTTGGTTGCTTCAAATCTTATTTTTAATTTTACAAAAAAAAAAAAAAAAACAAACCTTTAAAAGCTCGTTAACAAGTTCTTTAATGTTGATAAGTATAATAAAAAGCCTATAGAATAGGCTTTATTATAAGAAAAGAATTTTTAAATTTTTTTTTATTTTTTTATTAAAAAAATTAAAAAAGGCATATTTTTATACGCCTTTTAGTCTTAATATTTTATTTCTTTTTCTTTTTTAAACTTCTATAAATAATAAATCCTGAAGAAGCTAATAAAGCTACTGAAAGTAGAGAAAGACCAACATAAACTCCTACTTTTGATTCAATTTCAATTTCAACAGGATTTCCTGTATAAGTACTATCAGATGACTTTATAGAAACTTTTTCATCTTTTCTTTCAATTGATAATTTAGAAGTATTTAAATTTGATTTAGGATTTAGTTTATCAATTGCTTTTAAAATTGTATCATCTTTATTATCTGCTAAACCTTTTAATTTTTTTACTTGAATTAATTTCTCTAAATTATTATTTACTTCAAAAATTACAGTTACTGTTTTTGTTTCATTACCATTATTTGTAGCTTTTAATTCAATAACAGCACTATCGTTTAAATTACCATTACTTGTATTTGTAGTTGTGTCATTAGCTGAACCAGTAGCAGAAACACCATTTCCATTACCTTTAACACTTACAGTTACTTTTTTTTCGTCAATAGAATTTTGCTTAATAAAAGCTTTTTTAATTATTTCATTGTCTTTTTTACTAATAAAACCTAAATCTTTTTGCTTAGCAATTTTTGTTAAATCAACTTTTTCTTCACCCTTATTTTCATTAGGCATTTTTGTTTTATCAGATGTATTACATGCAACAACTGCAACTCCACTTGTAGCAATTAAACCAATAGAACCTAATATTGTTAATAACTTCTTCATTTCTATCCTTTCATAGGCTAATAGAATATTAATATCATCAAAAATTATTATATACTATCTACTAAAATCCAACCATAAAATTAAATACAAAATACATAGTATTTTACAAATACAACAATATTAATAAAACAAATAAAAAAACCTTAAACTATATTAAATTAAATTTAAGGTTAAACTATAAAATAGTTTAATTAGTTTCAAGTTGTTTGATTTTACTTACTACTTTTAAATAATCATTCTCATTAAATAATAATGAACCAACAACTATTCAATCTAATTGACAATCAATTAATTTTTTAATATTTTCTCATCTAACTCCACCATCTATTTGAAATTTTAAATGAGGATATTTAAGTTTTAATTCTTTAATTAAATTTAGTTTAGTTCAACTAGATTCTTCAAACTTTTGTCCAGTAAATCCTGGTTTAATTGACATAAAAGTAACCACTTCTATTTCATTTAATATTTTTTTAATATCATTAATTTCATTATTAAGATCTAAAGCAATTCCGGGTTTTAAATTATATTTTTTAATTTCATTAATTCATAACTTAGCCTGGTTTAAATCATTAATAGCATTATAATGAAATGTTAAATAATCAGCATTTTTAAATAGACTAATTTTATCTAATAAATCAATTCCCATAATATGAACTTCAATTATTAAATTTGGAAATTGTTGTTTAATTTCATCAACAAGTTTATTTGATAAAGCATAATTTTTAACAAACACACCATCCATTACATCAAAATGAATTTGATTAATTTGTGCTTTTGTTAAATTAGTTATTTCTGTTTTTAAATCAATTAGATTTGCACAATAAATTGATGGAACAATTTTCATTAACTTAAAAATTCCTTAATCTTTTGTTTAGCTTGATCTTGATCTAAAAGATTTTCTAAAACAATTTTACGTTCAAAGTTAATACTATTTTGCAAATCTATTCCACAAACTACAGCTAATATAGTTTCATCAGTTGGATCAAATGAATTTAAATTAGTATGTGTTATTTGTATTGGTAAATCTAATTCTTTAATAACATTTTTTAAATTCATTTCAATTAGCAATGATGAACCTAAACCTTGACCACAAACAGCAACTATTTTATATTGTTTTTTAAGATCATATTTTGATATAAGCTTTTGATCTTTATTAATAATTTCATCTTTATTGTTATTATCTAGTTTTTTAACTAAATTAATTTTTTTAGTTAAAAAACTATAAATTGGTAAGATTAATCAACTTATTATACTAATTATTAGTAAAACTCAAATAGCACTTTTAACTCCAATTAATCTTAATAAAACTCCAATTGGTAACCCTAATAAAAAGTCTCCATCTCCTCAAGCAATATGTTGATTGTTATTAGAAATGTTTGGAATTAATTGTAAACCAATAAATAAGAACGGAACAAATGAAATAATTAATCCATTAACAAAAGAACCAATAACAGCTCCTTTAATACCACCTGTTGAATTTCCAAAAACCCCACAAGTAGCACCAACAAAAAAGTGTGGAACAATACTTGGAATAATAATAATTCAAATATCTACATTAATTCCTTTTAAATTAACAATTAAAATTGTTATCCCCATTGCTATAATTCCACCAATAAATGATGAAATAAACCCAATTAGAACTGCATTTGGTGCATAAGGAAATACAATTGGACAATCTAAAGCTGGTTTTGCATCTGGAACTACTTTTTGTGAAATCCCTTGAAATGATGGAATAATTTCAGCAATAAACATTCTTACTCCAATTAAAACAATTTCAACTCCTGCTGCAAATGTTAAAGATTGTAATAATCCTTGTGCAAAAACATCTTTTCCATTATCAATAATTTTATGATCAACCATTTGCTCATATCCATGAACTATAAAAGTAGTAAAGTAAATTATCAAATAAAGCAATAACATAGTTATACCAATAGCTACATTAGTATTTCTTAAAAATGCTAGTCCTTTTGGAAAATTAACATCTTCAGTAGAACGTGATGGTTTTTTACTAATTTTTGTTATTCCTAATCCAATAATTGCTGATAATCAATAACCAAGTGAACCAGTATGTCCTAGTGCTAAATTATCATTTTTAGTAATTCTAATAACATGATTATTTAATAAAGCTGGGGTTAACACCATATAGATAGAAACTAGTAAAGCTCCAGAAATTACTACGGTTGTTAAATTTTTTACTTCATCTAAATTTAGACCAGCAACATGCATTACACTTGCAAACATTGTTGAAAAATAAAACAAAACATGACCTGTTAAATAAATATATTTAAATTTACTAATTCTGGCTAAAACTATATTTAAAAACATAGCACAAATCATAATTAGTGATCCAGTTAAAACTATTTTTGAAATATTTAAAAATAAACCTGGTAAAACATCATTATTTGCAATAGCTCCAGATCTTTGAAATAATAAGTTAAAAGCAAAACCTAGTTTTTGAATAGAACCAGCAATAATACCAGCTCCACCACCAATAATTAAAAAACCAATAGCTGTTTTAATTGTTGAAGTTAAACTTTCTGTAAATTTCTTTTTTTGTAATAAAGAACCAATAAAAGCAAATAGTGCTACTAATATTGCTGGAGTTCCAATAAATTCAGTAAAGAAATTTAAAACATATTTTCCAAAATCCATATTAACTCCTTCTACTTATCATATTTTTGTAAAACTATTAATATATCTTGTGTGTTATTAACTTTTTCTAATTCATTTGTAAAATCTTTATTATTAAATAAAACTGCAAATTTTTGTAAAAGATCAATGTGTGAATGATTATCTTTTGCAAATAATGACAGACAATATTTAACATGATATCTTTGCTCTTGTTTAAAAATTACAGGATATTTAAAAACAGTTAAACTAATAGCATTATTTTTATCTTTTCATTTCTCTTTTGGTGTTAGGTGAAGTAAAGCTATTTGTGAAGCAATGATATAATATGGACCTATTTTATTTGTTAGTTCTATTATTTCTTTTGAAAAATCATCATCAACATAATGATTTTTTACTAATAATTCATTAGCAACTTGTATAGCTTGTTGTCAAGAAGTGATTTTTGTATCTATATAAGTTACAAGTTCTTTTTTAAATAGCATAATACCTTTCTAATTTTGATAACACACTTTAATTTTATAATTCATAATAGTGAATAAAAAATTAAAAAGTAAAACATCAATAATAATTAATTTTTAAACTTGGATAAAAAAAGAAAGGTTTCCAACCTTTCACTTTACAAAATATTTAAATGTGTATCTTTTTTTACTATAATCCTAAAACATTATAACCATCTACATCAATATTTATACCTAAAGAATCTGTTGTTAATGATGATTTAGGTGTTTTTTTGAAGTTTATCTAATTTTTCTTTAGCTAATTTTAATTCTTCTTCAGCTTTTGTAACTACTTTTCTAGTTGCTTCTTTTTTATCTGGAGTAACTTTTTCTAACGCTTGTTTAGCCTCATCGCCTCATCAACTTTCTTTTGAGCAGCTGCTACAGCTTCTTTTGCATCATTTAATTTAGCTGCATCTGTAGATATTTTTTGATTAGCTTTATCATCCTGCATTCCACCATCATTTTCAGTTTCTCCATGTGGTTGAACTTCAGGATTTCCACTATCACTTGGTTTTTCACTACCATTATTATCTGTGTTTGAGCTTGTATTGGTTCCTTTATCACCACATGCAACTGCAACTGCCGCTGTTGAAGCTACCATACCAATTGAACCTAGTAAAGTTAATAATTTTTTCATTAATTATCCTTTCAAAAAACCGGTTATTTTAGCTACATATTATGTATTCTATATAGCTGAAATTCATTATATATATAATGTCAAGCATTTAGCAGGATTTGTCTAAACCTTATAGTTGAAATAAGTTTTATGTTTGTTTTTTAAAAATCTATTTTTTTTAACTAAAAACTAAGTATTTTTTTATATAAAAAAGAAGGATCTCTTTAATCCTTCTTTTTTAGCTTATATAAATATTAATTTATTCAAAACTTAACTATATTTTTTTTTTTTTTTTTAAAAAAAAAAAAAAAAAAAATAAATCAAGAATATAACTATTTCAATAAGAATCTAATTCCGAATTGTTTAATGAATAAGAAACTTTCAAAGCACCTGCTCCTTCAGTTGATTTACCTGTTGATGAACCTGCTCCTTCAGTTGGTTTACTATCATTATCTTTATCTTCTTTTGTCATTTCTGATGGTTTTTCAGAAGTTCCATTATTATTCATTTCAGTATTTGATCTATCACCACATGCAACTACAGCAGCACTAGTTGATGCAATTAAACCAACTGAACTTAGTAAAGTTAATAATTTTTTCATTAATTATCCTTTCAAAAAACCGGTTATTTTAGCTACATATTATGTATTCTATATAGCTGAAATTCATTATATATATAATGTCAAGCATATATACATGGTTTTTGAACGATTGAAGAAATAACTAATGAAAACACGTATCCTCTTCCATCTGTTAGATTCTTTACTAATTGGTTATAAAGATGGTAATTCTACTGCTATTAATATGGGGTTTAAAGATAATTTTTCATGAATTCCAACTGGCAGATGAGCTTCACTTAAATTTGTAAAGAAAAAGGAATTACTAGAAATTTTAAAAATTTAAAATAAATAAAATAGAAGTAGTTAATATAAGATAATAAAAACTCACTTGTTAAAATAAGTGAGTTTTTATTGTAAAGCTATTGCTTTGTAAAATATTTTATTTTGCTTTACCTGGAGTTGTTCCATCAGCTTTACCTGGAGTTGTTCCATCAGCTTTACCTGGAGTTGTTCCATCAGCTTTACCTGGAGTTGTTCCATCAGCTTTACCTGGAGTTGTTCCATCAGCTTTACCTGGAGTTGTTCCATCAGCTTTACCTGGAGTTGTTCCATCAGCTTTACCTGGAGTTGTTCCATCAGCTTTACCTGGAGTTGTTCCATCAGCTTTACCTGGAGTTGTTCCATCAGCTTTACCTGGAGTTGTTCCATCAGCTTTACCTGGAGTTGTTCCATCAGCTTTACCTGGAGTTGTTCCATCAGCTTTACCTGGAGTTGTTCCATCAGCTTTACCTGGAGTTGTTCCATCAGCTTTACCTGGAGTTGTTCCATCAGCTTTACCTGGAGTTGTTCCATCAGCTTTACCTGGAGTTGTTCCATCAGCTTTACCTGGAGTTGTTCCATCAGCTTTACCTGGAGTTGTTCCATCAGCTTTACCTGGAGTTGTTCCATCAGCTTTACCTGGAGTTGTTCCATCAGCTTTACCTGGAGTTGTTCCATCAGCTTTACCTGGAGTTGTTCCATCAGCTTTACCTGGAGTTGTTCCATCAGCTTTACCTGGAGTTGTTCCATCAGCTTTACCTGGAGTTGTTCCATCAGCTTTACCTGGAGTTGTTCCATCAGCTTTACCTGGAGTTGTTCCATCAGCTTTAGACTCTTCCTCTTTTTTATCTTCTTTTGTCATTTCTGATGGTTTTTCAGAAGTTCCATTATTATTCATTTCAGTATTTGATCTATCACCACATGCAACTACAGCAGCACTAGTTGATGCAATTAAACCAACTGAACTTAGTAAAGTTAATAATTTTTTCATTAATTATCCTTTCAAAAAACCGGTTATTTTAGCTACATATTATGTATTCTATATAGCTGAAATTCATTATATATATATATATATAATGTCAAGCACTTAGCAGGGTTTGTCTAAACTTTATAGTTGGAATAAGTTTTGCACTCATTTTCTAGTAAATAACTTATTTTTAAAAATCTATTTTTAAATAAAAAAATCTTATTATCTATACTTAATCAACTAACTAAATATAAATAATAAGAGTAAAACTTAAACTATTGTAAAAGGACCAGTTCACTTATAATGATTAGTTCAAAAGTTATTTATTTTAAAAACTGGTATATAAGTTCATTTAATATTTAATGCATAAATTCTAGCTGCTTTAAAATCATATTCATACATTTCTAAAGCTGAAGAAACTAGCTTACTAACTTCATCATTATAATATAATTCAATTTTATTTTTAATAATAATAGAAATATAGTAATTAATAAATAAACATATAATCATAGAAAAACTTAAATAATTAAAGATCATATATTTTCATAATTTGTATAAAAAGTTTATATTCATATTATTTTGATTATTTAAACTATTAACTTCAAATACATTTGTAAAAAAATTATAAATAAATAAGAATAGATTTGCTAACATAAATAAACTTAACATAATAATTAAAAAAGTAGGAATAGTTAAAATAGTTAGTCTATAAACTTTTAATAAACCATCTTTTTTAACTTGCTTTGCTGAAATTCATAATCTAGAAATTAAATAATCTAATTCATAACCAACTGATTCAAATATACGTTTACTAATAATAATTTGTTTTTTATTTTTATTAATATTTTTAAAAACTTTAATCATATTATCAGTATCAGTATAAATAATTTCATAATCAGTTAAATTAAAGATAATTTGAAATTGTCTAATTGCTTTATTAATATCTGTTGAATTAATTACTAAATTACTAGAATTAATAAAAGGTACTTGGTGATTTAAATAACTTCTAGTAGTTATTAAATAAATTAATAGAATTAAAAAAATAGTTAAAGTATTAACTATTAAAAGTATGAAATTAGCTAAACTAAAGCTCATAAAATCACCTGACTTAATTATTTAATTTTTAAACTTACTAATATTTTATTAGTATTATTTATTAATTATCTAATATTTGTAAATAAAAAAGTTGTATTTCTACAACTCAGCATTATGATAGACGTTTTGTACATCTTCTAGTTCATCTAATTTATCTAATAAAGTTTGTAATTGCAATTTAATTTGCTCATCTTTAATTTCAATTCTTTTATCAATTGGAATAGCTCTAATTTCTGAAATTAAATACTCATCAATATTTAATTTATCTAATGATTGTTTAACACTATTATAAGCTTTAAAAGGAGCATAAATAATAATAGTTTCATCTTCACAAATTAAATCATTGATTTCTACTTCATCACTCATTAAAGCTTCTAAAACTTCATCTTCTTTTTTATTTTTAAAAGCAAACATTGCTACATCTTCAAATAAAAAACTTACTTTTCCATCTGGATTACCTTTATTTTTATTAAAAGTTTCTCTAATCATAGCAGCTGCTTTATTAACATTACTTGTTAAAGTATCAACTAAAATTGCTACATTATTAGGTCCAATACCTTCATACCTATTAGATACATAATTTTCAGCATCTCCACCAGCAGCTCTTTTAATTGCTCTTTCAATTACATCTCTTGGTATTTGATTAGCTTTAGCTTTATCAATTACGGATCTTAAAGCTAAATTTGAATTTGGATCAATTCCACCTTGTTTTGCAGCCATATAAATTTCTTTTGCTGCTCTTCCATTTGCTGCAGATTTTTTAGCAGCAGTTTTAGCCATTGAAGCGGCTCTTACTTCATGTGCTCTTCCCATATTAATACCTCTAATTTGGATTTTTCATTGAGTTTAATTTATTCATAATTAATTCTATTTGAGTTTTTACATCTAATTCAGCATCAACAACAAAAAAAGGAAAATTATAAATATTTTGTTTGTAAAACTCTTCATAGTTTTTATTTAAAGTTTCTCAATACTCATCACCAATTAGCAATTCTTCAGCTCTTCCTCTTTTTTTTATTCTACTAATTGCAGTTTTAGTTGAGACTTTTAAATAAATAACAATATCAAAGTTTAATTTGTTTTCAGGAATCTTTAAATTTTCTAAAACAACATTATTATAAAATTCAATATAAGTATTATAGTCAATTTGATCAACATTATTTAAATCATAATTAACTTTCATAAAAATAGGATCTTCTAATAAAGTTCTATCAAAAATAATATTTTCTAAATTTTTTGCTTGTTTTAATTGTTTTGATCTAGCTGTTAACATATAAATTTGCATTTTAAAAACAGTCTTTTTTAAATCTTTATAGTATTGTTCAAAATAAGGATTTTTTTCAACTGGTTCTTTAAAAATCTCATAGCCTAGTCTTTTACTAATTTCTTGAGAAATTGTTGATTTTCCAGCTCCTACAGTACCAAAAATTGCAATTTTCATAATTTCTCCTTTATTTTTTATTGTTTTGTTTTAAAGAATGATAAATACCATAAAGTTTTTTAATTTCATGAATTTTTAACTCACGATATTGACCTGGTTTTAAATTATCTATTTCTAAAAATTCAATTTTAGTTCTTTTTAGTTTTAAAAGTTGAGCTTGAATAGATTCAAACATTTTTTTAACATGATGTTTTTTACCTTCATTAATAGTTAGTTCTACAATTGAAACATTTTTTAATTTATCATATTTTACTAATTTAGCACTATAAGCTTTTGTTAAATAATTATTATCAATATATACACCTTTGATTAGTTGATTAACTTGTTGTTTACTAACTTGGCCTTGACAAAGACCTTGATATGTTTTTAAAAACTCATACTTTGGATGCATTATAAAATTAGATAATTCTCCATCATTTGTCATAATTAATAAACCACTTACATCATAATCTAAACGTCCAACTGGATAAACTCGATGGTTTAAATCTTTAAAATAATCAGCTACTGTTTTTCTTTTTTTAGGATCATACATAGTAGTTAAAACTAATCTAGGTTTATAAAATAAATAATAATATTTTTGATTATTTGAATCAGATGTTACTAATTTATTATCTATAATAATTTCAGCTTTAGGATCAATTTTTACTCCTAATTTATTAATAATTTGATTATTAACTTTAATTCTGTTTTCTAATATTAATTTTTCAGCAGTTCTTCTTGAACAATATCCTCTACTACTAATGACTTTTTGTAACCTTTCTAAGCTCATTTTTCTCCTTAAAAAAACCAATAACAAAAGTTACTGGGTGCATTTTTTATATTATCAAATAAAACAAGTAATACTAATTATTTTGATTATCTAAATTAAAATCTTCAACATTACCATACAAATCAACTGCTTGTTGAGCTTGTTTTTGTTCGTTATTGTTTTGGATTGCTTGTTTAATATCTTGTTCACTAATTACTGGCAATTCTTCAATTCCGCCTTTAATATTAAAAACTTTAAAAAAGTTATCAGTAATTGCATACAAATTACTTCTATTATTTTCTAAATCTTTACCAATTACTTTAATTAATTTTTTTTCTCTTAATTTATGAAGTTGATAACTACAATCAACATTTCTAATTTCTTCAATACTTTGTTTTGTAATTGGTTGTTTATAAGCAATAATTGATAAAACTTCTATAGTAGAATGAGATAATTTTTTATTTTCATTATATTGTTCTAATTTAGCAAAATATGGGTGTAATTCAGGTTTTGTTTGTAATCTGTAATTATTTTTTTTATAAGTTTGAATACAAAAAGCAGTAGATTGGTCAGCTAAATATTTTTTGTTTAACTCAATTATGATTTCTTTAATTTCAGTTGGCTTTAAATTTTCTAAAACAGATTGAATATCTAATAAAGAAAGACCATCATCTCCATAAATAAATAATAACCCTTCAATAATAGCACTATATTGTAGATTCATTTGCAATCACCTCTAATTGTTGAGTAATTAAGTTTTCATTTTTGATTACTTCTTTTCTTAAACAAACATAAATACGTTCATCTCTAGTATCGATTTCTAAAATTTGATATCTAACTAAATCTAGAATCGCTAAAAAAATAACAATAAAGTTTTTTAAATTAAACTCTAAAATTTCTAACAATTCTTCAAGTTTTCACTCTTTTAATTTATTTGAAGTAACTTTATTAACTATATCTAAAATTACTTCATGAACAGATAAACTTGGAGTAGTTAAAGTTTGATAAATTTCAGTTTCTAAATCAAAATCAGCTTGATAGTTAAGTGATTTTGAATTAGTAACTACATTATAAAAAATTTCTGTTAATTTATCTAAATCTAGATCATTTAAGTCAATTAAAGGTTCAGGGTTTTCAAAAATTAAATCTTTTTTAAATGTTTGTTTTGATTTTTTTTTAGAAAAAGTTTGTAAATAAACTTCTTGAGCATTAAACAATTGATCAGAAATCTCTTTTATTTGATTGTATTGACTAATTTGATAAACTAAATCATCATAATCAATTTGATCAACTTGTTCATCTTTTTGGTCTTTAACTAATAAGTATCGAGATTTTAATTCAATTAGTTGAGAAGCAATAATTAAATATTCACTAGCTATTTCTATATCTAGTTGTTGGTTTTGTTTAATATATGCTAAGTATTGATTAACAATTTCTAATAAACTTAATTCAACAATATCAAGTTTTTTTTCTTTAATCATTAATCACAATAACTCAATTGGTCCTGAAAATTGGTCAATTGTTAATTCTTGTCAGTGTTTCATTTTTTCTTTCTATAAATTATTTGAATTAATTTCAAGTAATTTATTAATATCTTTGTTTGTCTTAAAATCTAAAGTAATTTGAATAAAAATCCTACAAATAATTATAAATAAACACTCTAATTCAAATACTAAATTTACTAAATAATCTAAATTATCTAAATTAGTTTTTGTTTTTAATAAATGATTAAATAATCAAGATTGGTCTAAAAGTTTGAAAAACTGTTCACTTCTGTTTTGTGTACCTCTAGTTTTATAAAAAGCATAGCTTAAATTAGTAAAATCATTAATAAATATATATTCTTTGTATTCTTGTTGGTTTGGTTTTAAATTATAAGCTAAGTTTAAAGTATTAATAATTTTATTTAATTGATTAAAAATATTAAACATATACAAATACATACTAGTTAAGCTATGTAATTCAGAATTTTCTAATAAATATTTTTGATTTTGATCATCATAAAAACTATATTCTAAACTTTGTTTTATATAAAATAACAAAATTGGGTTTAACTTGTCAAAAATATCAAAATTAAAAAAAGCTCTTCTTGAAAATAAAATTGCTAGTAGTGTTTTTAATAAGTACAACAAGTAATTAAACTGCTCGTTTTGATTAATTAAATTAGTTTTTAAACTTTCTTTTAATAATAAATCATCTATAACATTTGTTAAATAAATACAAATGTCAAACAATTGCTCTTGAGAAAGTTCTTTTTTTTTACTTAATTTAATTAGTTCATTTAATTTATTAGTAATTAATTCATATTCACTCATAATATTTCTCTTTATTCTCTTATTAATCTAGTTATCATTTTTTGTTCTATGTCTTTTTTTGCTAAATTTATCATTTTTAATTTAATATCTTTTAGATCATTATATTCAGCAATAATATAATTTGATATTCAAATAAATGTTGCTAGATAAATTCCTAAAATATTAAAAATTAATAAACAACAAATATAATAAACATTTCTAATTTTATTAATAAATAAACTATTTTTATTAATATCAGTATTATTAATAATTTCAAATACTGATTTAAAAATACTAAATATTCCAATATTATTAACTTTACAAATACTAATTATTAAATATCAAACTGATAAAGTTAAAAACACAACTGTTAAAAAAATAGATAAAACTGAAGTTTTTAAACTTCTATAGTCTCACATTAAACTAATACCAAATCATAAATAAAACATTACAAAGAAAAATAAACCAAAAATTAACATCATTATTGTTAGTAAGTAAATATTATGAATAAAAGTCATTAAAATTACACCAAACATTGTTAAACTAGTTAAAATAGAAACTGATTTAACTATTCCAATCGATTTAACAATTATTTTATAAAATAAATAACCTAATAACATTTCACCTAAAATAAAACAAATTCTAAATGATTGTAAATAATTTCAAATATTTAAATTATTAACAGAACTTTGTTTTAGTTTAGCTACTAAAAATAGTTCAAAAATATCTGATCTAATAATTACATTTACACTTATAATTAAAAAACTCATTACAATTAAACCAATTAAAACTTTATAATCATATCTTTGTAATTGTTCAATAATCTCATCTTTATATTTAACTACTTTAGTTTTTCTTTCTTTTATAAATATCGAAACAACTAAACAAGTAAATAAACAAAATAAACTTAAAACAAAAATTGGTCAAGTTGTAAAACTAGTTTGATTAGATATTAAATTTAAGTTTAATAAACTATAAATTTGATAACTTATAAAACTTGCAAAACTAACAACAAATCCAGCTTTTATACTACTAAAAACTGGAAATAATCTTTCATTAAATTGTTCATTAAAAAATAAAAAATAAATGATTTGACATGAAATTCCAACTCCTATAAATAAAGTTATAAAAATAAGAGAAACTATATTTATACTAGATAAAAAAGCAATCATTATACTTATAAAACAACTAAATAAACCAATTCAAATTCAAATTCTTCTACTTTGTAGTTTTAAAGTTAGTCATAAAGCTAGTGGATTTAAAATAGTAGCATATAAAAAATAACTAGTTAAAAAAAGTAAAACAGTAAGTATTGAACTTGGTAAAGTTTTTAAAATTGGTGAATCAACACTATTTGTAATTATTTGAATTAAAAAGTTAATAACTATTCAAAAACTACTAATTTCAAGATAAAATAATCCTTTTTGTTTAGAAATACTATTTTTATAAAATAAATAAATAGCAACAATTAGTCAAATAATTATTAATAAAGGATTTACTATATATAAATCTCATCTAAACAACTTATTCACCACTTCTCTAATTAACTATTTATATTATAAATAAAAGCATATAAATAAAATTTAAAATTATCTATAAAAACTAAGTTTTATAAATTTAAAAAAATTTTATAAATAATTAATAATTATAAGCTAAAGTTTATAAAAAAGAATTTTACTTTGAATTTAAGAAGTGTTATTAAAAAACGCAAAAATGTTTATTATTAAAATACTACTAGAAAAACTAAAAAATTTTTTAATATATCATAAAAAAATTAAAAATCAAAGGTTCTATTTTTATATTTAGTTGTTGGTTCACTAAATTCTTTAATGTTTTTTATAAAAATTTCTTTATTATAGTTTTGACGTTTTTTTATAGAATCTAACATTGATTGTTCTAAATAATTATCTTGTAAAAATATATAATAAGTAATTGTATTTTTAGCTCCAATACGATGATTTCTTTTTAAAGCTTGAACATGATAACCATAAGTTGTTAGAGAAAATAAAATAGTTTTATCATATTCTTGCCAATTGTTTCCTGTTGATCCAGAAAAATAATTTGCAATAATTACACGTTTTTTATTATTAGTCTTATTCTTTTTATCTAAATTTAAATATTCTAAATAATTAATGATATCTTTTTTATTACCATTTCAAATATCAATTTTATAATCTAGTTTTTTACAAATTTTATAAATTTCATCAAACTCAGGATCGTAATTATAAAAAATAATGTAATTATCACTTTTATCAATTAAAAGTTGTTCTAGTTTATTTAATCTTGAATAATCAAATCAATAATAATCCTTACTATTACCTTGAAATCCAATTGAAATTTGTCTAGTTCTTAATCATAAAGATGCATCATCACTAGCTATCCATTTATCATCAGGATAGCTTAAGTTTTTATAATATGGGTTTTTAATAAGATTTAATTCTCTTGGCTTATAGTCTGATTTAATATTATTTTTATTACAAAAGTTTAATAAATCATATTCTGTTACTTTTTTATTTGTAAATAATTCAAATTCATTACTAATTGGTAGTTTTAAACCAATAAAATGTTGTTTTGGTAAATATATTGTTGGAATATTTTTAGTAGTTAAAGCAAATTGATTAATTAATTGTTCTAATTGTTTTATATTTTTATAACCATTAATTTTATAAACTTTACGATAGGCGTTATTAAATTGAGTTTTAATACAAAATTGTTCTTCAAAATGATATCTACTCATTTTTAAACCTAAAAATTTCAACTGATTAAACATATCAATAGCTCCAGTAGTTTGCGGAGTTCCACTTAATAAGTATAAATAAGTTTTAAAAGTTTGTTTTTGAACTAAATCAATAAAATTTTTAATACCAATTGAAATTAAAGCTCTTGAATTTTTAATATTTTGGCTTTCATCAAGAATAATAGCTATTTTTTGATTTTTATGTATATTAACAAAATCAGATAAATAACTAAAAAAGTTTTCTTTATTAATATTTAATAAAAATGAATGATAATTAATGATAATCGCTTCTTTTTGATTATTATTAAAACTGGCATTTTTTAAGTTAGTTTTTAAATAAACTTTAAATTTTAAATCATTTTGTAAATAATTTGTAAAACTAGCGTCTTGATCAGCAGTTTCTAAAGTTTTACTTCTACTAGCAATTACAATAATTGCATCAACTTGATTAATTTCACAAAAACCTAAACTTAAAATTGTTTTTCCACTACCCATATCTAAAAACAATCCTAACTGATTTTTATGTTTATTTTTAATAATCAATTCTTTTTGCCAATCAAATAATTTATTAAAAATTGTCATAATATATCCTTAATTTCATAATATAATTTCACTAATAAAAAAACAAGTAATAAAATACTTGTTTTATTTTGCTTTTTTAATAGCATTCATTGTTTTTTTAATATCAGCTTCAGATGGTTTTCTTCCCATGCTCATATACATAGATCTAATTTGTTTTTCAGTAATTGGTGGGTTTTCTTTTAATTGTTTTTTAACCATATATCTAGTAATTACAAACCCTAAAATTAATCCAATAATAATTGCTAGAATAATTACACCAATTAGCATTCCAGCTAACTCACCATTTGAAAAAGTTTTTGTTAATAACATTAAAATTTCTCTTTTCTATTTATTTAAGTTCTCTAATATTTTATTTGTAATATTTTCTTTAGTAAATCCAAACTCTTTAATTACATTATTAGCTGGAGCTGATTCACCAAAGCAATCAATTCCATAAACTAAACCATCATCACCAACATATTTATATCAAATCGCACTTGTTCCCATTTCAATTGCAATTCTTTTTGTTTTTTTATCTATGATTTGATCTTGATATTTTTTATCTTGCTTATCAAATAAATTAGTTGAAACCATTGAAACTACTTTTGCTTTTAGGTTGTGTTTTAATAATTCTTCTTTTATATCAATTGCTAAACTAACTTCACTACCACTAGCTATTAAAGTAATAGTTGCATCAGCTTGATCACTAATTATATAAGCTCCATATTCAACTTTATTTAAAGCATCATCATGATTTAATTGTTTAACATTTTGTCTAGTTAAAACAATTGAAGTTGGAGTCTTATCAAGTTTTGTTAAAGCAATTTTATAACAAGCAACAGTCTCACTAAAATCTGCGGGTCTTAAAACAACATGATTTGGAATAGTTCTAAGCATTGCTAGTTGTTCAATTGGCTGATGAGTAGGTCCATCTTCACCAACTGCAATTGAATCATGAGTAAAAATATACAATTGTTGCAATTGCATAATAGAAGCTAATCTCATTGCTGGTTTTAAATAATCAGCAAACACAAAAAATCCACTAGCAACTGGAATTAATCCTTTATGAGCTGCAATTCCATTATTAATTGCACCCATTCCAAATTCTCTAACTCCATACATTATATTTCTACCAGTCTTATTAGAGCTAGTGAATTGATTATCAGCACCTTTAATTCTAGTTGAACTTGATAAATCAGCACTTCCACCAATTAACATTTTTTCTTTATTTGCAATTTGTTCAAAAATTTTTCCTGAACTTAGTCTTGTTGCTTCATCACTACTTGGAACATTTTCTAATAAACTATTAAAATCAAAAGTAATTTTTTTATCAATTGCATTATCTAAGTACTGGTTTAATTCAGGATAATCTAAGCTATATTTAGCTTTTAATTCATTTCATTTTTCTTCTTTTAATAAACCGTTTTTAGCATTAATTGATCAATGTTCATAAACACTATTTGGAATAATAAAATCATCATATTTTCAGTCAAAATAGTCTTTAACTTTAGTTATATCATCATTTAAAGGTGCACCATGAACGTCTTTAGTTCCTTGTTTAGTTGAACCTAATCCAATAATAGTTTTAACTTCTATATATGTTGGTTTATCTGAAACTTGAGCTTTTTTAATAGCATTATAAATAGAGTTTAAATCTTCTCCATCACTAACTTTAATTGTATTTCAATTACATGCTTTAAAACGTTTGTGCATATCTTCAATTTGTACATCAACCACATCTGAATCTAATTGCACATCATTTGAATCATGAATTAAAATTAATTTGTTTAATTTGTTTTTACCAGCAAATGAAATTACTTCTTGACTAATTCCTTCTTGTAAATCACCATCACCACATAAAACATAAGTATAATGATCAATTAAATCAAAATTAGGTCTATTATAAACACTAGCTAAATGAGCTTCAGCAACGGCCATTCCAACGGCCATTCCAACGCCTTGGCCAAGTGGCCCAGTGGTTACTTCAACTCCACTAGTTAAAGTTTTTTCAGGATGACCTGGAGTCTTACTATCTCATTGTCTAAATTGTTTTAAGTCTTCAATAGATAAATCATATCCAGATAAATGTAAAGCTGAATATAATAAAGCACTACCATGACCAGCAGATAAAATAAATCTATCTCTATTAAATCATTCTGGATTCTTAGGATTAAAATTCATAATTTTGTTAAATAAAACATAAACAATTCCAGCTGCTCCTAAAACAATTCCAGGATGACCAGACTTTGCTTTATTAATTGCACTTACACCTAATATACGCAATGCATTTAAATTATCATTTTTACTGTTTTTCATTTTTCTCCTTTTATTTAATAGAAATCATTTAATTTAATATTTAAAATTTTTTATTTAAAACTATTTCTAAATATCTTTTTTTTAATAATTCAAATTCTTCGATTTTATCTTCTGTTAGTAAACCTTTTGCTTTTAATAACGAATATTCTTTAATTTTTTTAATAATTTCTTCAAGTGATAAATCTTTAATGTTATTTGACATTTTTTATCTCCTATTTATTATTTTATACTATTATAAACTGAGTTTTATAGATCGCTAATTAGCATTTTTTAATAATTGACATATTTAAAAATAAAAAACACTTTAACTTTTTTTAATTAAAGTGTTTATAGTAAAACTAACTAGAAACTGGAGTAATAACAGTAGTTTTATTAGATTCTTGTAAAACTTTTTGATCTTTTTTAGATTTTTTTTCTTGTTTAATTAAAAATTCTAAACCTTCAAATCTTGTACATCATAAACTGTTTCAAGTATTTGGTACTCTTTTTAAAACTAAAATAGAAACTTCAAAAGTTGAAATGATTAAAACTGGTTCTATAGCAGCATCAATTGGAAAAACAATAAATTTCTTGATTAAAGTCACATAAACATATGAATTTTTACCAATAGCTAACATAGCAACTGGATGAGAAATAAATGTTAAAGTAAAGCTTGCAATAAACAGTAAAACAAAAACTGAAATCATAAATGATAATCTTGATTTTTGTTTTCTAATAAAAACTAATGATCCTAACATTGCATAAATCATATATGCAGCCATAAATGAAAAATGAATAAATATATTAGGATTAATCATCCCAGCTGTATAACTTAAAGCTCCAACTAAAGCCCCACCCATAGGACCAAACAACATACCAGATAAAAATAAAACAAAATTACCAAACATTAATCGCGCACCAAATACACCACTATAACCAATAATATTTGTTAGTAAAACAATTAATGCTACTTGCATTGCCATCATTGTTAATTTAATAGTTGTAATAGTTTTTAAAAATTTAGGATCCATTACATAAGCTATTACAAATAAAAAAATAATTACACAAATAGCAACACCATTTGTTAAAAAGAACAACATCTTAGCCTCTCTTTTTTAATTTAAATTATTTTTACATTAATTATTGTATCAAGTATCAGATTATTAAGTATATATAAATTATTTTTTTAAAGCACTACTTTAAGCGTTAATCTTTTTTAAATATTGTTTTATTAGTTTAATTGCTCTTTTTGAATATTTTTTTTTACTATTATCAGATAATTCAAAACCATTAATCATATCAACTAAAGCTCAATTAATTCTCATTGGACTAAAATCAGAATCAGTTTTTAATAAGTAATTATAAAGTGAACCTATTGTTGAATTTTTATTAGGTAAAATCATTTTTTTATTATTTAAATATCTATCTAAATTAATTGCTGTAATTAATCCAGAACAAACTGATTCAACATATCCATCAACTCCAATAATTTGACCTGCAAAAAAAATATTTTTATGTGTTTTTAATTGCACACCTAAATTTAATAATTTTTTAGTGTTAATGTAATTATTTTTATGCATAACACCATATCTCATAATTTTTAAATTTTCTAATCCAGGAATTAAGCTAAAAACTTTTAATTGTTCATTTCACATTAAATTAGTTTGAAAATTAACTATTGTATATAAATTATCAATAACACTATCTTTTTTTAATGTAATAGTAATATAAGTGCTATTATTTTTTGGTTTAAAATGATTAATAAATTCTTGTTTGTTTTTAGCTAAACTTTCAACACTAAAATAATTGTTTTTTTCTAGTAATTTAATTTCATTTTTTAATGGTGAAATAAAAATTTTTGCACTAATTAAAGCATTGTAAAATTTTTCAAATTGTTCTTTATTTAAATCACAATATAAATAGTTCAAATTATTATCTAAACTATAACAAGTATCCATATTTATTGATTGTTTTAAAATAGTTGGTTCTACAGTATCAAATAATTTTAAATTCTTTTTATTAATTAATTTTTTTAAATTAGTTAAAAAGTTTGGTGTTGAAATAGGACCAATTGCTATAATTGTTGGAATATTGAAATTAATATTTAAATATTCTTGTTCTATAATTTTTAAATTATTAAAAGTTTTTAAATAATTAGTAATATAATTTCCAAATTCAATTCTATTTACAATTAGTTCATTACTTTTATTTAAACTAGTGTGTTTTGTAGCTTTTATAATTAGTGAATCTAAAAGTTCTAATTCTTTTTTTAAAGTACCAACACTAGTTTTTAAATCAGTTGATCTAAACGAATCTGAATAAGCTAACTCAGAAAAAAAGTCATAATGTTGAATCGGATTTTTTTTAATAGTTTTAATTTCATACATTTCAACAAAATAGCCTTTTTTTAATAAATAATAAGCAGCTTCACACCCTGATAGACCTGCCCCAATAATTCTTATTGTTTTCATACTTACCATCTTAACTATTTATAATCATAAAAAAAATAATTGACTAAGAAAATAAAAATTCAACTAGTTTTAAAAAAGATAATATAAATATCATATTAGTAATAAAAAGGTGATTTTTATTATGGTTAACTAATTCATTTTTTATATTTACTATTTACTATACAAAAAGTTTATTTAAATGCTAGTTTTCTGATATAAAACCTAAAAAACATAAACTAAAACTTTTAATAGAGTGCTTTTTTATATAATTTAGTTAATAAAACAATAGTATATAAAGAAAGGATTGTATGAATTTAACTATTATTCTAATAATTTTAGTAGTAATATTAACTATTATTTCAACTAGTATTTTATTCTATTTAATTAAAAATAAAAATAGTGATTCTAAAATTGATCTAACTAGTTTAAAAGATAAACTTGAAACTAATAAAGAATTAATTAATGAAAAAATAGAAAAAGATACTGAAATTACTAAAACTAATCTAATTAATTTAAAAGAAACAGTTAATAAACAAAAAGAAGATCTAACAAAATCATTAGATAAACTAGAAGACAATATTAAAAAATTTAATGAAATTACTAATAATATAAACACAATTGATAAAAAAGTAGATAAATCAGTTAAAAACATTAATGAATTATCTTTAATTTTTAAAAATAGTAAAACTAGAGGCAATTTAGGTGAGTTTACTTTAGAATGGATTTTGACTAATGTTTTAGGTGAAAAAACAGATAATGGAATTTGACAAACTCAATACAGATATAAAACTTCTAGTGTAATAGTTGATGCTATTATTAAAACACAAATTAATGATAAAAAGATTGCAATTGATTCTAAGTTTCCTTTAACAAAAGCAAATGTATTAATTTCAGAAAGTAATGATAGTTATTTATATAAACAAGCTGAAGGTGATTTTAAACAAACAATTAAAAATATGATTAAAGAATTAAAAAATAAATATATTTCTAATTCTGAAAATGTTTCTAGTGTAATTATGTTTATACCTTCTGAAGCTATATTTGAACTAATTTGATCTAAATTTACTGATATCTTTAGTGAAGCTATTAAAAATAAAATTTGAATTTGTTCACCAACTACTTTACCAGCTGTTTTGTATTCTCAACAAATTAGTATTAAAGAATATAAGATTAGTAAAAATATTAATGAAATTCAAAAACTAATTAAAACAATAACTGATGATGTTAAAAGACTATTAGATAGAAATGAAAAAATGTCTAAGATTTATGAAAAGTATAAAACAGAAACAGAAGAAGTTTTTAAAGAATTTCAAACTTCAGCAAATAAAATTGATAAAAATTATTCTAAATTAGAATCAATAAATATTAATGATAATCAAGAATAGTTTTAATAATTTAGTATCAACTTTCTCAAAAACCTATGGCAGTGTCTTTTACTATAAAAAAACATCGTGACTTGATATAAACATTATGTATTTTTTACCTGCTTAAATACACAAAAAATCTACTTTAAAAGTAGATTTTATTAAAACTTAAATAATTTATCTTTTTGAGATAATTCTAAAACTACATTAGAATTTTTTCAAACTTTATCTGGAATTTTATCTTTTAAAATTGAAATAATCAATTGAGCATTACTATTTAATAAATAGTTACTAATACTAATTAATTGATTATCTGACATTAATTCTTTTTTGTCATTTAATAAAAAGTGTAAGCAATTAATGTTAAAATGATCAGCAAATTGTATATAAGCTAAATCATAACAAATAATTTCACCTTGTTTTTTACCAGAACTATGATTTAGTACTGATAAATTAAACTTATAATAAGGTTTACTTTTTTCATTTTCTATTGAATATGTTAAAAAATATCTTTCATTATATAAGGTATCTGATAGTCTTTGAAAATATTTATTAAAAGTATTAAGTCTTTCATCTAATTTATTTTTAAATTCTTTTGAATACAAATCATTACTTAATAAACTAATTTTTTGTTTTAATTTGAAAATTATTTCTTCAGAATCATTGATTTGACTTAATTTAGTTTCATACTCACCTTTTTCATAATGTTTACGATTTAGCTGAGTAATAATTTTATCTAATTCTTTAAAAGTATCATCTTTTGAAAGTCTAATACTTAGATCTTTTTCAACTTTTAATAATTCATTTAATTGATTTTGTAAACTTGACATTTGTTTAAAAATTTCAGGAAGTTCTTTGCTAGCAAAAGCGATTTTTTCATCTAACATTTTGTTGTGAAAATTAACTAGTTGATCAAAAGTTTTATGTAATTTTGGAATAAATAAATTAGTTTGGTTATAAATTAGTTCTAATTGTTTTGTATCAACTGAACTTCTATTTGAATTCATTCTATTTATAAAATCATTAATGCTATTTTTTCTTATTTCTAATAAACCAATTTTATTTGAAAGCATAGAAATATTATGTTTAATTTCATTAAAAACATCTAGATTTATTTGAAAATCTTCATCAATATTTAATGTTTCTTTTTTCTTATTTAATTCATTAATCTCATTATCAATAATTTTTAAAGTATCAACATATATTTGTTTATCTGAATTAGATGATAAAAGCTTTTTTAAATGATCTTGTTCAAATTTTAATTGGTTTTGAAAATCTAATAATTCTTTAGAATTTGAAAAACTAAAGCCCAGTAAAAACAAGTGTAAAATTTCATATTGAGCATCTTTTGTAGTTGAATGAAGTGTTTTTAAAGTACTATTAATACTTTGATCTTTATATCTTAAATTATGAGAAATAATTTCTCTAAATGAAGGTTTTTCTGATTGATGGTTTGGAAAAATTACATCTAATAATTCTTTTGCTAGCTCATCTTTACTAGCAAAATCTTTATCATTTAATCTAATTATTCTTTCTTTTTTATTTAAAAAGTTTCTTTGTATTGTGATTTTATTTGAAAATGGATTATCTAGATTTTCTACTAATTCTAAAGTAATTAAAACTTTGTTATCAATTAAAAAATCTTTAACTATATCATTTGTAGTTTTTGATTCAATACCTTTATAAATATCATCAGCATTACCTGCTAAACAAAAACTAATTAGTTTTAAAACTGTAGTTTTTCCAACATTATTACCAGTTTGAGTAAGATCATTCATAGGAGTATTATCAACAATTAAATTTAATCCTTTTTTAAATTCTAAATCTCTTATAACTTGATTAGGTGTTGAAATTTTTAACCTTTTTATAAACATAAAAGAACTACTCCTTGATCATTTATATCAATTTTATTAGTTAAATATAATCAATCTAAAGATAATAAAAATATGTTAAATGGCATATTTTCTAATGTTTTAATACTTGCATATAAGTCAATCATATCTAAATTACTTTTTTGACATAAAGTTTTTAAAATTAGAGATGCATTATAATAAACACTTAATTTCGGTTGAATATTATCTGGTAATAACATAATTAAATGATCTCCACTTCTTTAAATATTTCACATCTCATAAAAGCATCTACTAGTATTATATCAATGTATAATAATAAACTTTCAATTTCTAAAACTTTTAAATTTATGCTATTTTCTACAAAAGATTTTATTTTATTTTTACATTTATTATAGATTTCATCAGAACTATATTTATTTAAACTTGCTAATTCATTATACACTTGTCTAATAATTTGTAAAACTGCAAAGCTTCTATTATTAGCTTGTTCATCAAATTGATAATAGATATCATAAACAATTGAACTAAAAAAACAATGATCTTCTATTATGTATTTTGTCTTAATTAAATTATTAAAATTTATTTTATCTTGTATTTTAAAAGGTTTAACTTTAGGAATTCTAGCTTTAGTTTCAGCTAAGTTAATTTCAGATAGTTTGTTAATAATTTCAGCAAGTATTGAAACACTAATATTTTTTTGTTTTAAATTACTAACTATTTCTTTGTCTAAAAGATTTGATAATTGTTCTAACTTATCAACATCTAAAAATTGAACTTTATCAAAAAGAATATTAAAGTCAATTAAATCATTTTTTAAATCAAAATTTAAATTATAAGGATTTTTAATATTAGACCAATTATTATTAGTGCTTATAATAAGTGATAAAAACTTGAAATTGTAACCTAGATAATCTTTATAAATTTGTTTATTTAAAGAATCTTCTAATTTAGTTTTTGTAAAAGTGGTTGAAACTTGGATTAAAATTTTATTTTTAGTATCAATTAAATCAAAACCTGAAATATTAGATTTGATTGTATTTGCATTTATTAAAGATCAACCATAAATAATGTTAAGTATATCTTTTAAAATATTTTCTGAAATTTTATTAGTATCAAAAAGTTTAGCAGTATTAAAAGCTTTTATTTCATCTTGTAATTTAGCTAATTTATTAATTATGTTATTAATATAAATTTTTGATTGCATCTAGCAACTCCTATTAAAAGTTAAGCTATTAGTTTAGTTTAAAACTAATGCTTTCTTCTTAATTATTTTAATAAAATAAAAAATAAAAAATAGGCTTGAGATTAGAAATAGGCTATTTTTAGAAATTATCAAAATATTTTCTTATACACAAACTTAATACAATCAGCAAGATAGTAATTCTTTTTTTAATTAAGCTTTATTAATTGAACCTAGAACTTCTAGTTTTTGTTTAATTACTTTTTTCATTTGATCAATTGCAAAACGACCAAATTTTCTAGCATCGTAACTAGTTGGATTTTCTTTAAATCATTGTTTTAAACTATTTGCATAAACTAGTTTTAAATCAGTTCCAATATTTATTTTACAAATACCAGAATTAATTGCTTTTTTTAAATCAGTATCACTAAGTCCACTTGAACCATGTAATACTAAAGGAGTATTTATTGAATCTCTAATTTCTTTAATACGATCAAAGTTTAAATTAGGTGCAGTTTTAAAAATTCCATGACTTGTTCCAACTGCTATAGCTAAAGCATCAATTTGAGTTAAATTAACAAATTTAATAGCTTCATCAACACTAGTATATTTATTTTTATTTGAATCTGTATCATCTTCTTTACCACCAACATGACCAATTTCAGATTCAACTTCTACATTTTTTGATTTTGCATAGTTAACTATTTCTAAGGTCTTATTTACATTAGTATTAAAATCATCTAATGAAGCATCTAACATTACTGATGAAAACCCATTATCACAAGCTCACTTAATTAGATTAAGATCATAACCATGATCTCAATGTAAAACTATAGGAACTTTAGTATTACTAATAATTGCATTAGCACTAGCTATGACTATTTCTTTTCCTATATATTTAGCAGCAGATTCTGTTATCATTGCAATTATTGGCGAATTTGATTCTTCAGCAGCTTCAACTATTGCTTTTAACATTTCAAGATTATCAAAATTAAAAGCACCAATTGCATAATGATTTTGTCTAGCTTTTAATAATTGATCTTTTAAACTAGCTTTCATAAAAATCCTTTAAAAATATTTAATAATAAAAGATAAAATTTGTCTTACTAAAATAATCTTTTTATTTGAATAAAGTAAAGATATAACAAAAAACGACAACTTATATCTATTAAAATTTTACAATAGATTTAAAATTATTTTAAACTTTTTTAAAGTTTTTTAAAAATAAATTGTAAAATAAGGTTAAGGAGCAAGATACGATGTTAAAAGATCAAAGAAGACAAAAAATTCTTGAAATAGTAAATGAAAAAGATTTTGTTACTAATAAACAGTTAGCAAAATTATTGTCTTCTACTATTCAAACTATTATTAGCGATATTTCTGAACTAGATAAAGAAAAAAAACTTTACAAAGTTTATGGTGGAGCAAAATCTGCAAATTCACTAGCAAAGCGTTATGAGTTATTTGATGAAGAAAAACAACATATAAATATAGATATAAAAGATCTTATTGCACAAAAAGCTAGTGAATATGTTAGTAATGGTGATCTGATCTTTTTAGATACTGGAACAACAACAAAGCAAATGATCAAATACTTAATTAATAAAAAAATAATTGTTGTTACTAATGGATATTCAATAGCTTTAGAGTTAGTTGAACAAGACATAGAAGTAATTTTATTAGGTGGATCAATTAACCCATCTACACATTCAACAATTGGTGAACTTGCTCTGAAAAATTTAGATAATTTTTATTTTGATAAGGTTTTTATAGGAATGAATAATTTATCATCACAACATTTTTACACAACAAATATTAAAGAAGCATTAATAAAAGAAAAAGCTATTAAAAATTCTGATAAATCTTTTATATTAATGGATTCTTCTAAATTTGGTTCTAAAAATGTAATTAAAGTAGATGTTTTAAAAGAAACTATTTTAATAAGTGATAAAGATACAGATGAATATAAAGGACTAATTATAAACCTTGAATAAGGATCCATATGACAAAACAACAAAAACAACTAGCATTAATTGAAGAAATTTTTATTAATGTTGGTGGTAAACAAAATATTAAAGATGTTTATAATTGTGCAACAAGATTAAGACTAACACTTTATGATCAAAGTTTAATTAAATTAGACAATTTAAAAGCTTTAAAAAGAACACAAGGTTGTTTAATTTCTAGTGGGGAATTACAAATTATTATAGGATCAGAAGTTAGTCAAATAACTAATCTTTTAAAAGAACAACTACAAATTAATATAGATAAAATTAATGGATTTGAAATTAAAAATTCATTAAATGTAAATAATAAAAAAGTAGGACTTACTAAAAGATTTGTTAAATCAATTTCAGCAATATTTGGTCCACTAATTCCATTTTTAATTGGATTTGGATTAATTATGGCTTTACAACAAATTCTAATTAGAATTGGTTGAGTACATTTAATTAAATCAGACTCAGTGTTTCAAAAAGACTATAATATTTTTGATTTAATTATAAATACAATAGCTAACTCAGGATTTAAATTAATAGGAGTAATGGTAATTTGATCAACAACTAGATACTTAAAGGGAAATACCGCAATTGCTATTGCTTTAGGTTTAATTATGATTTCACCAATTATTCCAGAACAAGGATTACATTTGTTAAATATTGGTTCTTGAGAAATTGTAATAAAACCATTTTATTCAACAATTTTAGTATTTATTTTTACAGGAGTAGTTATTTCTTATTTTCAAAAATTAATGAATAAATATTTTCATTCAGTTGCTAATTTTATTTTAAACCCACTTTTATCATTACTAATAGGTGGATTACTAGCATTTTTTGTTATTGGTCCAATAATGTCAATAATCGAATCATATGTCTTAAAAGCATTTAATTGATTTGTAACTTTACCTTATGGAATTAGTGGTTTAATTATTGGATTAACTTGACAACCACTAGTTGTTTTAGGAGTTCATAACGTTCTATTTTTTACAGCTATTGCTGATCTAACAACTACTAATAACCCATCAATATTTTTAGCATCTGCTTTTGCTGCAGCTTGAGCTCAAATGGGTGCAACTATTGCAGTTGGTATTAAATCTAGAAAAAATGTAGATAAATCAGCAGCTATTGCTGCAGCTTTACCTGGAATAATTTCAGGGCCAACTGAATCTTGTATTTATGCAATTAATTTACCAAGATTTAAACCATTTATTTTAGGAACTATTGCTGGAGGAATTGGTGGTTGATTAATTTCTATATTTAATGTTGGATTAAATAATCTAGCTGGTTTAGGTGGAGTTGTAGGATTTTTAGCTTATACTGATAAACTTGTTTTAGCAATTATAATTGATCTAGTATCATTTGTTTTAGGTATTTTAATTACTTATTTATTTTGAAATGAACAACAAGCTGAAGAAATATTATTTAAAGATATTACTAAAGAATTAAAAATTAAAACTGGACATTATAATTCTAAATTACAAACTCTTTTAATAAAACTAAAAATTAAAAAAGAACAAACTAGTGAAAAACAAACTGAGATTATAAAAACATATAAGGATATAGATTTGCTATATAAAGATATTAAAAAATTTTCAAAACAAACTGTTAAATATCAAAAACTAGTTGAAAAATTAAAGAAAATAGAAACTAAAAATTATAAAATTAAAAACAATATTTTAGCTAAAAAACTTGAAGAACAAAAACTTAAATTAGAAAATCAAATTAAAACACAAGAAGATATTATTATTAAAAATTCAAAAATAAACTATACAAAAATTAAAAATTACATTGAGCAATTAGAAAAAATAACTAATAGTAATTTAAAAGATTTTAAAACTAAATATTATAGTGCAATTAATAAAATAACTCTTGATTACAAACTAATTAATTAGAAAGAAATAAAAATGCATAATAAAATTTATATTGTTTCATTAAGTCCATCAATTGACTATATTTTAAAATTTGATAATTTTTTAAAAAATAAAACTAATAGACCTAAAAGTCAATATATGTATGCTGCTGGTAAAGCAATACATATATCTATGCTATTAAATAGATTAAATATAGATAGTGAATTATTAGTATTTACAAACGGTAGTTTTGAAACATTTTTTTATAATGATTTAAAAAAAGAACAAATTAAATATAAAAAATTTAAGTCAAATGGTGATATTAGAATTAATCTTAAAATAATAGATAATGAACAAACTGAATCAAGTAGTTATGCTCCAGAAATTAATATTAATGAACTTAATAAATTAAAAAAATATTTAAATAATGTATTACAAAAAGATGATGTTTTAATATTAACAGGAAGTTTACCAATTAATGCTGATACAAATATTTATGCAGAACTAGTAGAATTAGCTAATCTAAAAAAAGCTTATAGTATTGTTGATTCGTTTGAAGATGTTTTATTAAAAGCAATTGAAAAACAACCATTTTTAATAAAACCAAACAAAGATGAATTAGAAGCTACATTTAACAAAAAACTTGAAAATGATTTTGATATTATTAATCAAGCAAAAATTTTATTACAAAAAGGTTGTAAAAATGTTTTGGTTTCTCTTGGAAAGGATGGGGCTATTTTAGTTACTAGTACAAAAATTTATAAAGCTAGTTTACCTAAATGAGATTATAAAATAGAAAATCTTGCTGGAGCCGGAGATAGTATGATTGCTGGTTTTATAACTAAATACCTACAAACAAATGACTATATAACAGCTTTAAAATTTTCTATAATTTGTGGAAGCGCAACTGCTTTTAGTTATAAAATAGCTTCAAAAGAATTTATTGATAAACTATCTAACTATTTAGATGAAATAGATATTAGAGAGATAAATTAATAATAAAGACTTATGGAAATTAAAAGGAGATTTAATATTAAATCTCCTTTTAATTTTTAGTGGCAGTGTCAAATCAATTAAATCATTTTTTAAATCAAAATTTAAATTATAAGGATTTTTAATATTAGATCAATTATTATTAGTGCTTATAATAAGTGATAAAAACTTGAAATTGTAACCTAGACAATCTTTATAAATTTGTTTATTTAAAGAATCTTCTAATTTAGTTTTTGTAAAAGTGGTTGAAACTTGGATTAAAATTTTATTTTTAGTATCAATTAAATCAAAACCAGAAATATTAGATTTGATTGTATTTGCATTTATTAAAGATCAACCATAAATGTTAAGTATATCTTTTAAAATATTTTCTGAAATTTTATTAGTATCAAAAAGTTTAGCATTATTAAAAGCTTTTATTTCATATTGTAATCTAGTTAATTTATTAATTATGTTATTAATATAGATTTTTGATTGCATCTAATAACTTGAATTGCTTTAATTTAGAACTAATGATTCCTATTAATTATTTTAAAAAATAAAAAAATAGTCTACTTCAAAATAGACTATTTCATAAATTATTAAAAGATATAACTATAATGAGACTTCTTTCTTTTTTTATACATAAGTTTTATATGTTTAACAAGTGTTGTATCTCTTGTTTCAGGATTTTTATTAATTCCATTAATAAAAGAGT
The DNA here is from genome assembly GCF_000183365.1 of Mycoplasma leachii PG50. NCBI lineage: Bacteria > Bacillati > Mycoplasmatota > Mollicutes > Mycoplasmatales > Mycoplasmataceae > Mycoplasma > Mycoplasma leachii. The sequence goes on from NC_014751.1 coordinate 715,263, forward strand.
TTTTATTTGCAATAATTACTAATTGTTTTCTAGCTCTAGTAATAGCAGTATAGATTAATTTCTTATCAATAAAAGAACTGCTTCTTTTAGGATCTAAAACTAAAATTACTTTTTCAAATTCACTACCTTGAGTTTTATGAACTGTACAAGCATAACATAAAGTTAAATTTTTAAGACTTGCATTGTTTATTGTAGAAAAGATTTTATCATTAAAATTTATTTTTAGTTCATTATTATCTTTATGTATTTTTTGAATAACTCCAATATCACCATTAGATAAATCATTTTCATTTCTTAAATACATAACTTTATCTTTTTGATAATATTCACTATTATTTATTTGTATACATAGTTCAGTATTTTCATCTAACTTTTCTTGTTTAAACCTATCTTTTGAATAATCTTTTATTTCTGTTTTTATATTCGACATTATTATATTCGACATTATTTGTTGATCCAAGTTTTATAACCAACAAATCCACTTATACTAACTAAAACTAAACTATTAATACACTAGTTAAAAATTATTTTATTTTTAATACCATACAACTTTTAATTTTTTTGAGATTCTAAAACTTTTTCAATTTTAAAATTATTAATTTTATTTTTAACTGTGTTTAAATGTTTATTAATTACAAGTTCAGTTGCTTCTAAAATTTATTAGCTTCTTTTTTAATGTTTTCAGCAGATTTATTAATTTTATTAATTTAGTATCAATATGTTTTAAAGCATTATCTAATAAGTTATTTTTAAATTCTTCAAACTCATCTAAAATATCTCGTTTTTCTTTAAACATAATTTCTTGTTGTAATTTATTTAACTTAAGATTTTTATATTTTAGTGCAATAGTTTCTAATACATCTAAAAAGCTAATAAAATACATAGGTATAACAAACATGTCTTTATATTCATTAACTGTTAGTTGTCTAGCCATAATAAAATAACCCTTCTACATAAAAAAATATTTGAACAAACATAATTATTTGTCCAAATATTTTGTCCTAGTTTAATCATCAATATATTTTTTAACTTCATCTTCAAAAGAAGGTATTTTATCATCACCTAGATTATTTTTATTCTCTTTTCTGAAGCCTTGTGCTTTTACAACTTTTTTGACATTTCATTTTTTTAAAGATCATGTAAACGATTTTGCTCTTGCAAACATTCCATTCATACTATTTACGTTTAATGTATTTCATTTAGAAATATCTTGATTAAAAGATTTGGCACCATCAAACATAGCAGACATATCAGTTACTTTTGAAGTGTTTCACTTACCAATATTTTGATTAAATTTTTTTGCATCATAAAAAGCATTAGTCATTTCTGTTACGTTTGAAGTGTTTCATTCAGAAATATCAGTATTAAAGTTTACAGCTCCTTCAAATGCGTTTGTAAGAATTTTTACATTTGATGTATCTCATTTATCGAGGTTAGTTATAGTTTCACTTTTAAGATCTTTAAATGCTTCATAAAATGAATTGATTTTTAATGGTAATGTAACAGGAACTTTTGTTATAGTTTTATTTTCAATATTTAATCGTATATAATCACCATATTTTTTATAACCTAATTGTATTATTTCATTAGAGTCAGTAGATGAATATTTAGTTTTTACTTCATTTTCTAAAACATTTTTTAGAGCAAACGGAATTTCTATGTCAAAATATTTAAGTTTTAAATTATTTTTATTATTACCAAGAGTTAAAGTTTTATTAGCTAGCTTTTTATCTAAAAGTTCTAATTTATCCAAGTCTTTAATACCCTGGTTTTGAGCATAAACTTTAATTTGATCAACAACGTCTTGGAAAGTATGAAAACTACCAAAAGCTTCACTTTGTTGTTCTAAAATATTTTTAATTTTATCAATTGTTTGTTTATTTGGGCTAAAAGTTGGGGTTGGGTTTTTTGGGCTAAAAGTTGGGGTTGGGTTTTTTGGTTTTTTAACTTCTGTGTTCGGCTTTTTGGTTTTTTTAGTTTCTTTTGTTTGCGTTGTACAACTTATTACTAATAAACTTGTAGTTGGAATTAAAGTAATCACACTTAAAAACTTTAAGATATTTTTCATATACTTTCCTTTCTTTTATTGTTAAGTTTACAAAAAAAAAAAAAAAAAAGTAAATAGACTGGGATATAATTATTTTTTTTTTTTATTATGTGAGTTTAATTGTTCTGATTTCGTTTCACACATTACACTTAATAAAAGATTTTGTTTTTCTTTTTCAGCATAAACTTTAAAAATAAAATCACCTTTAGTTCCTTTTAGATCATCTTCATTTTTAATAACAATATTGTCTTTTATTAAAGTTGATGTTTTAAAAGCAAACATTGATGCTTCATTAAACTGATTTAAGCAATAGTTTTTCTAATTCTTCACCAACTAATTTAATATTTTAGTTAGTTTTTCTCTTTTAATAAATTCTAAATCTTGTTCTAGTTTATTAATTCTATTATTTTTATTATTTTTATTATTTTTTGTAGTTATTAATTCAGTAAGTGTCCTTTTATGTTTTCAGTCTTTATTTTCTAACTCGTATGTATTTTTAGTTAAATCATTTTTTTAATTGATTAATTTGTTGTTCAAATTGTTCTTTTTGTTTGTTTAATAAAATATTATATTGGTTTTCTAATTGTAATTTAATTAATTTTTCTTGTTGATTTAATTTCTCATTTAATAATTTAATATTTGATTCTAATTCTAATTTTTGACTAATTAATTGTTCAAATTCTTTTTTATTGTTTTCTAATTTTTCAATAAATGTTTTATTAGTAGCTTTTAAATCTGAAATTTCAATAGTTGTTGATTCAAGCTTTTTATTATATTCATTAATTAAATCTTTTTCAAACTTTTATTATTCATTAGTTTTTAATAACTCTCAATTTTGTTTTTCTTGTTTTAATTTTTCTAAATAAACTTGATCTTTTTTATGATTAATTTGATCTAAAATAATAGATAAATCAATTTGATCAGCATTATTTAAATCAATAATACTTCCTTTAATAGCATCTTCTAATAACTCAATTTGATATTTATTAATAATTCTAAATTTTACACTAGACATAATACCTCCAAATGTTTATTATTATTTTACTAATTATAACTAGCTCTTTTTTATTGTTATACAATAAGATAAAATTCTATAGATTTACTAAAAATTTAATTACTAATTTAAAAATATAAATTATTTATTTTTTTAATCTAATAGTAATATCATCAAATTTATAAATTTATATAACTATTTTTTAAGCATTTTATAAAAAATAATGTTGTACAATATTAGTAAGTAACTACTATAAAATTAATTAGCTGACAATAATATTTAATAATTAAAACAAGATTGTTTCATTTTGTTTTGTTTTAATATTTTTTATTTAGAAAGGAAAAAATGTCAAACAAAAATAATAAAAAAAATCTAGAAATAAATGACACAGAAAATGAAAATCAAATTAATAGTTATGATGATGGTGACCAATTAAATATTAGTATTGATGAAAAAGAATTTAAACCATATGTATTTAAGCAAAAAGAAGTTAAAAGACAATATCAAAAAACAAATATACCTACTAAAATTTTTGCTTTAGGTGGATTAGAAGAAGTTGGAAAAAATACTTATTGTATTGAATATGATAATGAATTGATTATGATTGATGCAGGAGTAAAATTTCCTGAATCAACTATGCTAGGAGTAAGTGCTGTTATTCCAGATTATTCTTATTTAGTTGAAAATCAAAAAAAGATTAAAGCATTATTTATTACTCATGGTCATGAAGATCATATTGGTGGAATTCAATACTTAGTTCAACAAGTAAAGATTCCTATAATTTATGCTCCAAAATTAGCTGCTATGTTAATTAGAGATAGATTAAAAGAATATAAAATTGAAGACAAAACTATTGTTAAAGAATATGATGCTGATGATGTATGAAAAACTAAAAACTTTAAAGTTAGTTATGCTGCATTAAACCACTCTATTCCTGATGCATTTGGAATTTTAGTTCAAACTCCTAATGGTAATATTTTTTCAACAGGAGATTATAAATTTGACTGATCACCACTAGGACATTTTGCTGAACTTACTAAATTAGCTTCAATGGGTGAAAATGGGGTTGAATTATTAATGGCAGATTCAACTAATAGTGAAGTTGAAGGATATACACAAGGTGAAAAAAGTATTATTTCAAATATTGATAAATTATTTTTACAAGTTAAAGGAAGAATCTTTTTAACAACTTTTGCTTCAAATGTTCATAGAATTCAACACATTATAGAAACAGCTCACAAATATAATAGAAAAATTGTTATTTTAGGTAGATCATTTGAAAGAATTATTAAAATCATTCGTCAAATTGGTCATTTAAAAATTAGTGAAAAAGAATTTATTAAATCAACTGATATTGATAAATATAAACCAGAAGAATTAATGATTTTAACAACAGGTAGTCAAGGTGAACCAATGGCTGCTTTATCTAGAATTGCTAATAATAAACATTTATCAATAAATATTATTCCTGGTGATACAGTTGTATTTTCATCCTCACCAATTCCAGGAAATAGAGCTGATGTTGAAAAGTTAGTTAATAAGTTAACTAGAGTCGGAGCTAAAGTTATTGAAAATACTTCAGATAATAAAATACATACTTCAGGTCACGCTAGTCAAGAAGAACAAAAATTATTATTTAGTTTAATCAGACCAAAATATTTTATGCCAATGCATGGTGAATACCGTATGTTAAAAAAACATATTGAAACTGGTGAAAGTGTTAATTTAGAAAAAGGTAATGGTTTTATAATGGCTAATGGTGATGTATTAGAACTATTACAAGGTAAAGCTAAAATTGGAAAACGTGTTGAAGCTGATGCAGTTTATGTTGATGGAAAAGATATGACTGGAAAAGCAAGTAATGTTATTAGAGAAAGAGAAATTCTTTCAAAAGATGGATTAATTGCTGTTGTAATTTCATTAGATTCACAAACTAATAGATTAATAGCTCAACCTAGAATTATTTCTCGTGGTAGTTTTTATGTAAAAGATGCTGGTTCAATAATTAGTGATTCAATTCAAATTATTACTAATGCAGTTAATGAAGTATTAATGTCATCAAAACCAACTTTTGCAGCTATTAAAAAAGCTATTAAGTCTTCTTTAAGTCCATACATTTTTAGAGTAAAAAAAAGAAATCCATTAATTATTCCAGTGATTTTAAATAAAAAAACTTAATAGATAATTCAAGATTATATATTTGTTATAGTTAATCAATTAATATATAATATCTTTTGTATTAAAGGAGCAAAAAAAGTGAAAAATAATAATTCAAGTTTTTTTAGTTCACCAAGAACTCAAATAAAATTTTTTCAATGAGTTGGAACAATTTTTGCTGTAATTGGAATGCTTATATCTCTTTATTTTTTAAGTAAAATTGATGTTAAAGCATTAGATCAATCTAAACAAGTATTACTTGCACTAGGTTATGCAATTATGGGATATATGTTTTGAAAAACTATTATTTCAGCAGTAATTATTTTAAGATTTGTTAAAAAAAGTACTGATGAAGAATTAGTTGCAAATAGATATATCTTAGCTAGTTTAAGTTTAAATTTAGGAGGATTTTTAACTCCTTGAGTTTTAACAAGTTTACCAAATGTAACCACTCAATCAACTATTAGACCTAAATGATTTTTATCAAGATCATTTGCAATTATTACAACAATTGGTTCAGCTATATTTTTAGGTGTTTTATTTTGACAATTAAAAACAATTAGTCCTAATACAAATTGATTTGACCAATCTAAAGAATGATATTGAATTTTAGTAGGATTTGTCATTGGTAATGGTGTTTTATTAGTAGTTGGACTATTAGCATTTATTTTATTTTTTAATAAAAATTCAAAAGAACGTTTTGAAGGTAATACATTTACTAGCTTTTTAATGAAAACTATTGCTGTATTTTATTTAGTGATTGTAACTATTGAATTAATAGTATTAATGATTTATTCAATATTAAGATTAATTGGAAATATTATAAATACAGCTGCTAGAGTATTACAAGCTGATAATGCATTAATTGGTGTTTTATACTTTTTATTTGGATTATTAACAATGTTTTTCCAAATCTATTATGTAATCTTTTTAACAATGATGATTGGTCAAACAATCAAGGGAATTTGAAGAAAAGATGGTGTAATTACTATTAAAGTATATGATAAGCTTAAAGAAAAAGAAGATAAATATCAATTAAAACACAATAGATAATGATTAACTTTTAATATAAGTTTTTATCTAGCCCCATATTCTAGACTAAAAATCTAGAGTATGGGGTTTTTATATGACTAAAATAAGTTTAAAAATTAAATTACAAATTATTAAAAAAGGAAAAAACTTAATAAAAAGAAACATATACGTATATATCGAATATAAGGTTTGTATTTTAACTACACATATTTAATAGACCATAAAAAAAATAATAGATAAAAAAATAATTAAGAAAGAATTGCTAATACTTTTAAAAAAGATTTGAAATTTATAGACGCAAAAAAATCTCTAAAATTAAAAGGTTTTATTGTTAACTATGAAAAAATTTCTTTCTAAATATTATTAAAAAAATAGTTACATACATAACCAAATTTAAAAAATAATAGCAATAAAAAACCCGTAGTCTTTATAGTAGAAAATTATTTTATTTTCTATTCAAACTAGTTTTAATTTAAATTTAATAAATTCAATGCTATCAAAAGAACTTAAAAAATTAAGAATAACAAAGGATTGAAAATTCATTCAGTTTATCAAAAAAATTATTATTGAAAACATATAATTCAAGAACAAAAAAATTAAAAAGATTATTTTTGTTAAATTCAAAAAACACCTATTATAACATATAAATTTTTAATTAACGTTTATGGTATTAGGTAATTATTGATAAATATTTTTTGTAATGTTTATAATATTATTCAATTTTGCTTACATATTTTCTGAGTTAATAATAAGAACTACAAATACCCTATGGTTAATAATAGTATTTTAAATATTAATAATTTGGTTATATTATATTTATATAGAGATTTAATAAAATATCGTTTCCATATCTAAATGTATGTTTAAATTTATAAACAATTATAAAAATTATTTTACTTAATCTTAATATCATAGTATTAATAATCAAAAATAATCTTTATGATGATTTGGTTTTTTACTTATTATACTGTTATAGAAAAATAAGATATTTAAATTATTAGCACTATAAATTTTTACATATTTTTGATAAATTAACTCTTATTTTATATTAACAAATTTATAAAAATTAAATAATTTACTTTTAAAGGATTTATAATGAGATTATATGTTAGATTACTTTTTTTAGTTATATTTCTTATATTTGTATTTTTTCAATATTCTTATGTTTTTGATAATTGTATTTGTCAAAATCTAGAAGAATGTAAAAAAATTAGTATTTGATATGAAATATTAGATAAATTTAGATATTTTTTAGGTTCTTTAGTAGTTACTTCTATAGTAATTTTTTTAAAAACAACAGTGTATAAAGAAATAAATGGAATTAGAAATTATCTAAAAAATAGAAACAAATATATATCAGTTGAATACTCTAAAACTGTTGATTTACTAAAAGAATTACTTATAGAAATAAAGAAAAATAATATTGAAAACATTGATAAAATTTGCCTGTCATATGATGAATTAGTTTTTAAACCTATATTTGTATCAAGATTGATAGAAGATATTCAATTAGATTTAATTACAGAAGAAAAAAATATTATAAGTTATAACGATGTTGCTAAAAATGTTTTAAATTTACTTGAAACAATGTATGAAAAAGAAAAACTAAAAATTAAAAATTCAGGAAAATTTGAAGAATTATCATCTGGTATACTAATGGGTTTTAGGTACTACTCTGCTCTATCACCATATTATAGCAAGTATTGTTCATCAATAAAAAATCAATCTAATACCATACCAATTGTATACAAATATAATACTAAAACTCTACATTGATTTAGAAGAGCAATTTATTATTATTTTTTCTTTTTTATTATTGCTGGTTTGATTAAATTTTATATTGGGGTGCCTAACTCTTCAAAAACTTTTAATACTTCTTCACATAATTACATAAAAGCATTATTTGTAACAATTTTTTTCTTATTTCTTTTAATTATTATTTTTATAATTGTAAAAAAAGTTACAAGAGGAGACTTAAGTTTTAAACTATATTTAAGAAAAAGTGAACCTGAGAATTATCATAAAAATAAAAAAAATAGATTTTTTTCACTTGGTTGAAATTTTTTATTATTTAGTCCATCAATATTGTTACCTTTAATGACTATATTATCTGCAGTTTTATATTTTTCTAATGCTAATTGAATGTTAAAGGAATATACCCCACCATTTTTGAGTTTAGTGTTATTTTATTTTACATTTTTATGTTTATTGCTAAATGGTCTTGCAACTTTGAAAGAAATTTATAGATACAAAAAATATAGTAAAAAAATTCAGTGATGAATTTGTGGTATTGAATTCATTTTTCCACTTTTACTTTGTTTTAGTGTTTTTATTACACAATTATGTTTTTCTTTGTTTTTAAATTATACTGATTTAATTAATAACGTGTTATTAATAACTAATATTATTTTATTTTCATATTGAATTTTTATTATGACATATAGATTATTGCTTACTAATAAAATTATTAATTTATTAAAAAATAAAGAATAAAAAGATTTTTATATTTTTGAAAACAAATTAAAAATAAAATATTGTATACCATTCATATTTAACATTTTTAAAAAAATAATTGAAATATAGTTTTACTAAAGAGGTGCACTAAATGAAAAGAAAAATACAAAAAGCTAAATATATTGAGAATAATACCATATGCATTAAGATAGAATATTTTGAAAATGAAAATAAAGAATGTCAAATAGAACAATTTAAACCAACAACAATAAAAGTGCCAAATACATTACCATCATGTATAGAGAATCTAAGTAATGCATTTAAATGAAATAAGTCTGAAAAAATTAAAGGTATTGAGGATTGAGATGTTTCTGAAGTAACTGATATGAGTTATATGTTTTTTCAAGCTTCTAACTTTAATCAAGATATTTCGAATTGAAATACATCAAGCGTTGAAAATATGAGTTATATGTTTTATGATACTGATATGTTTAACCAAGATATTTCAAATTGAAATACATCAAGCGTTGAAAATATGAGTTGTATGTTTAAAGGTTCAAAATCATTTAATCAAAACATTAATACAAAAATAGTAGAAAGCAAAAATAGTAGACATATTGCATGAAACGTGTCACATGTTAAAGATATGAGTTACATGTTTGAAAATTGTATTAATTTCAATACACCTTTAAACAGTTGAGATACATCAAGAGTAAAAAATATGAGCAATATGTTTAGAAATGCAGAATTATTTAATCAAGATATCAATACTAAAGTGGTTAAAAATTTAAATGATAAATATATTGCGTGAAATGTATCATATGTTGAAGATATGAGTTACATGTTTGAAAATTGTATTAACTTCAATACACCTTTAAACAGTTGAGATACATCAAGAGTAAAAAATATGAGTGGTATGTTTAATCAAGCAATAAAATTTGATCAACCTATTAATACTAAAGAAGTTATTATAAACAACAAAAAATACACTGCTTGAAATGTATCTAAAGTAACTGAAATGAATTATATGTTCCAAAATGCATCATCTTTTAATCAAGATATTTCAAATTGAGATACATCAAATCTCAAACTTGCCTATGCGATGTTCCGAGAAGCAACTTCATTTGATCAAAATATCAATACAAAAGAAGTTAGTGTTGATAATAAAAAATATCAAGCTTGAGATTTGTCTAACGCAAAAGATATACGTTATATGTTTTATGATGCTAAAAAATTTAACCAAGATATTTCAAATTGAAATATGTCTAACGTAGAATATATTCGCTCAATGTTTGAAGGGACAACAAATTTTAACCAAGATATTTCAAATTGAAAATTAAATAAAATAAAAAACTATTATTATTTTGCACCTAACTTAAAAAAAGAATGTAAACCAAAATTAGATTTTAAAAAAAGAATAAGATCATTGGTAGAAGAATATAAAATGATCTTTATATTCTTTTTGCTTATTGTTGCACTTTGTGCACCGCTTATCTTTAAATTTATTTTTAGATAACTATATTTGGATGTTTTTAACTACTTTTAAAACATTTAAACAATTTTTATTTTTTTAATTATTACTTATCTAGTTTTGCATATTAATAAAAAATAAAATATTGTTTACAATCAACTAAATAAAAAACTTGCTAATGGTTCTATTAAAATTAAAGTAGTTTATGTTTATAGAAATAAAAAAGTTAGACAAAAACAGCAAAAATTTTTAGTTATTTAAAAGATCGAACAGATAAAAAAGAATTTCTAAAAGTATGTAATAAAAATCAAAAATATTTCAAATTGAGATACATCAAATCTCAAACTTGCCTATGCGATGTTCCAAGAAGCAACTTCATTTGATCAAAATATCAATACAAAAGAAGTTAGTGTTGATAATAAAAAATATCAAGCTTGAGATTTGTCTAACGCAAAAGATATACGTTATATGTTTTATGATGCTAAAAAATTTAACCAAGATATTTCAAATTGAAATATGTCTAACGTAGAATATATTCGCTCAATGTTTGAAGGGACAACAAATTTTAACCAAGATATTTCAAATTGAAAATTAAATAAAATAAAAAACTATTATTATTTTGCACCTAACTTAAAAAAAGAATGTAAACCAAAATTAAATTTTAAAAAAAAAAGAAAAAGAATTAAAAGAAGTTGAAGAATATAAACAAATGCTTATCTTACTTTTATTTATTATGATATTCTCTGCATCACTTTTCTTACATTTCCTCTTTAAGTGATTATTTTTATAATAAGAAAGTTAAAAAAGTGTTACTTATAGTAAATTAAATAAAAAAGTATTTAAAATTGCGAACCTATCAAAAATTTTGAATATGTTTATTTATAATTAATTAAAACTTTCCCTAATAAATTAACTATATAATCAATGGATCTTCACAAAGAAATGACCATATATTAATAATAAAAGAATAAATGAGTAAATTTTTATAAGAATTGCTCATTTTTTTATATGTAAAAGTTAAAAAAAGTAATAAAAAAACTATTGATTTTTTTATATATTAACTATAATGTTATGGGTTTTTCAATAGAAATTAGAGAAGTTCCAAGACCTAAAAACACAATTATTAAAAAATTAGGTTCTAATTGAGTAGTTATTGAAAAAATTACTTGTGAGAGAAAAAATGGTTCTAATCAGCGAAAAGAAGGAAAAGTAATAGGTCATATTATTGATAAAGTTTTTGTTAGAAAAGAAAATGTAAAAAAAGAAATTTCATTAAAAAATTTTGGTGATTATGAATTAGCTAAATTAGTTTCAAAAGATATTTTGAATGAATTAAAAGAGGTTTATCGAAACGAAATGGCAGAAAATTTGTATGCCATTCCACTACTTCGCTCAATAAATCCTAAAATGACAAATAATAAAATAGAAGAAGTTTATGAAGAATCATTTATCTCAGTAAATTTTCAAAATCTAAAATTAGACAAAAATGATATTTCTAAGTTTTAAAAATGATCAGGAGAGACTATGGAAGAGTTTTACAACTCATACAAAATAGAATTCAAAAACTTGATGAAAACAACAAAATCACGATTGATGGAATGTTAAAAAACAATAATAGTAGAGTCAATTCTTTAAATGAGTTTTCATACAAATTAAAAATAGTAAAAATATATCAATGATTTTAGCTTTTAATATCACAACAAAAGATGCCATTTGTTCACTTCCTTATGCTAGAAATTGTGTTGATGTTACTAGTTCTCCCGACTTTTTAGAAAAAACCAGTATTACTAAAGGAGTAATTATTGGTGATAAGACTATTGATTCTGATAATATTTTTTCAACTGTTAGTTACATTCATTCAATCAAAAAATCATCAAAAATTCTTAATAAAATCGATGCTTATAATATGGTTGAAAAAATTGATGATAAAGAAAATAATACACGATGTAAAAAGATATTTTTTGAAAACAAATATTACTATGATTTTAAAAATATGAAAAGAGATTATAAAGAAGAACAAGACTTTATGTCAAGTAAAAGGTTCACAGTAGAAAGATATCAAAAAAATAAAAATAGATTTGAAACAATTGTCTATGTTTCAGATCAAAAAAGAGACTTGTCAAGAAGCTATGAATTTATACAAACAAAGATGAGAAATTGAATTAGTTAATGACTTTTACAAAAACACTTTAGAACTAGACACAATTAGAGTTTGCGATGATGTTAACTTTTATAAAGAGAATTTATAATGTTGAATCTAATTATTGGTTATAAAATAAAAAATAAATTTGAAGAATTCAACTTATTTGAAACTAAAGCCTATGGTGAAATTATTAAAATGTTTAAGCAATATAAAAAATCCAAATACTGGGAAAAATCGATATTTGGTATAAAACAAGAATTATTAAAAAGAATAAACAAATAATAAACAAAATACTCATATAGTTAATTTTTTAGGAAATTTTTATTTAATAGTTAAAAATTCATTCAGACGAAAGTTTTCATTATCAACACATAGCCTAAATTAAAAACATTAGAAATAAAAAGGGATTGCTTTTTGTTAAATTCAAAAGGCAATCCTGTTAGAATATATAAAATTTTAATTCATATTTATGGGATTAAGTTAGAATCATTAATTTTTATTAATTGATTCATTTATGACTTTTTTGTATATAAATTTGACAATAAATTGCTAAACTATAGTTTCAATATTTTTAGACTATCATCTCTAAATATTAAGTATTACTAGTTTTAAAAAAATATAGGTTTAATCAATTGATGAAACAATTAAATTGCTGATTTTTTAAAATTAAAGTTATTGATATCAATAATTTTTATTTAATTTTAAAAAATTCTTTAATTCTTAAGATTCTACTATATTCTAAATTTTCACATAAATTTTTTATTTTTATATTAGGATTTGCAAGCTTTAATGCAAAACTAAAGACTTTGTCATTTGAATATGGATTATTCAATAAGATATTACAAATTTCAAATTCACCTTCTAATAAGTCTTTGTAATTACTACTATTTATATTATTATTAAAATATTTTGAAAAGCTTTCATCGCATTCATTAAATTCTTTAATATATTTTTTAAAGTTCTTAATAGATCACGCTATTTTATTTTTTTCAAATAAGTGCTTTATGTGTTCTCTATTTTTTCTCAAATTATGAACTTTACCTAAATCTAATAAATCTGTTTTATTTAATTCTATATATTTTTTCTTATAACAATCATCTATTTCACTAGAATTTATTATAGAAATTAAAATAGACTCATCATTTTCATAATATTCATTCGGTTGAGTTAAATCTATGTATCTTTTAACAAATTTACCAAAGTTTTGTTCAATACGTTCTTTTATCTTTGACATTTTTTCTTCTTTAAAAACATTTGTTAATAATTTATTAAAATCACAACTTTTACCTATAATAAACTCATATATATTCATAACATTTCTTACATTTAAAGTATAACAATCGATATTTTTATTTATATATTCAACTTTTTTATCTTGTTTTACTGACATCAGACTTCCTATAATTTTTCTAACATAATGCTGATTATTATAATTTAAAATATCTGGTATATTTTCAAATATAAAATTAGAAAAGTAATTTATAAAATCTGAATTAACTATGTTTAATTTTATAGATACTATAATGTCTTTAATTGTATTTCCAGAATTTAAATATTCTCAAACCCTAAGATTATCATATGAATCATCTAAAAATCTTCTTATTTTTATAATTCCATTTTCTTGCCTTGAAAAAATATGAATAAATTTGCTAATAGTATCAAAATCAAACTGAGAAAGTGATTTTGCAATCAATTGTTTATTTGAAGGTCAAACTGAATTAAACATATACATTGTTGCTGTATTATTTTGCAAGTTAATAGATTCTTTAAAAAGATGAATATTAAACGATAAATGCGATTTTAGCTGCTCTTCATCAAGTATATCTAGTAATAGTTTAGGATTTTCTAATTCAATTCTAAAATTATTATTATCAACATGTTCTAATAAATTTTTAATAAAAATTCTATCATTTTTTCCTAATAAACCATGATAAAAGTAAGACATATAATTTAAGTATGATTCATCAATAAGACCTTCCATAAATAAAAATTTTAAAAAGGGAATGTCTCTACTATTTATTTGTTTGTTATTTTTATTATTAAATAAAGCATTAATTTCTTCTTGAGTTAAAGATTTTAAAAAAATCTTAATCGATTTTTTATTTAATTGTCCTTCTAAGAATTCAATATTTTCATAGCATTTCATAATCTCAGGATCATTGTATACTATTATTTTTTTAATATTTATATTAAGTGAGTTATTATAATAAAATTCATTCAATTTAATTTTCTCAACGTTTGTGTAATCATTGTGAAAAATGGTCTTTATAATAAAAAAATCAGTTTTAATTAAGTTATCACTCATCATTAATTCATATTTGTCTTTAAAAAGCAAAATATTATCATTTTTTAATAATGCAGTATTATTTTCAAACTCAGAATAATTTTCAAAAAGACTTGATAATTTATTTTTTGCTTCATTCAATTCATTTTTTATAGAATCAATATTGTTTATTTTATATTTTTTAATTTTGTCAAAAATATTAAATATATAACCCTTACCCATTTGTAACAAATCAAATTCTTTAGGCATAAAATTTTTTAATGTTATAAGTGCAAGTAATTTATTTTTGTCAATTTGATTATTTTCAGAATTTATTGCATAGTTATAAATAAAAAATTCATTAACTATGTTTTTAATCAATCTTATATCGCTTATGTATAAAGATATTTTTCAAATAACATTTTTATCCAATGAATCTAATTCCCCTATAAGTTCTAAAAATTCACAAAATTTACTTTCAGAATTTGAAGAGTTTATTACAGGAAGTACAGGAACAATAAAATCAAAAAATTTAGTTCTAATATGAGGAGAAAATAATCCATCATTTATCATATATATAAATTTAACAGGTTTTCTTTTAAAAATTTTTCTGCTTATATAAGAATTTAAAATAAAGTTTATTTCTTTAAGTTTTATAAATATTTCTAAATTATGAAAACGATCTAAATCTTCAAAAACAACAATCTTTGCATTTGAAGAATATAGTAAATAAATTATTTCTCTTATGTCTCTATCAAAAACTGTTGCTTTTGGTAAATATTTCTCTTCTAGATTTGCTTCCATTTTACTAAATTTTATTTTAGATATATAAAACTTATTATTTTTTAGAAATTTAAAAATTCAAACTATTAAAGGAATAAAAAAAGAAATAGGTAAAAATCAATTTAATAATCCTTCATTTAATAATAATTTATTAACTAAAAAGCTTTTTTCTAATCATCCAATTATTGAAAAAACAAAGCAACAAGATAGAAATGTATTTAAGGTTATTCAGAATCAACTTTTGTTTTTAATAAAAGAATATTTTGATAGAGGTATTTTAACTGGGTGTATTTGTGATGAAATTTGATTGATTATTTGTCTTTCAATTCTATTATTATAATAATTTTTTTTATTCTTATTTAAAGTGTTTTTTATATTATTATATTTTCCCAGTGAAACTGTTATAATTTTTCCTAATCTTCTATTTCTAGAATATGATAGTCATGTAGAAGTCTTTCCAGAACTATACGATCCTGTTAATGCTATATTTCTAATTTCTTTTTTTTGAAATGCATCATCTAAAGCAACATCATATATTCGATCATTTATTTTGATATTTGGTGTTAAATTTTGAAATATAGGTGTTATTGGAGTTCTTTTAAAAATATAATCAATATACTTTTTAAATTTATATGGTATTCCTAAATATTTTAGTAAAGAAAATTTCTTTTTACATTTTCTCCAGTCACAATTACCTTCGTTATTTAAAAACAATTCAATTCCATCTATAGAGAGAATATTATTTATTTTTTTAAAAATATAAATTCAACGTTCTTTTTCTCTTCTAACTTCTGGGTGAAACATTTCACAAAGAAAAATTAACAATGGATCAACTTCATTACTTTCATTTTTACTATCATTAAATTTATTATAAATTGAATTAAAATTAGTTAGTTTGAAAATTCCATCATCAAAAATTGAATCTCTTGTCAAATTGTTATAAAAAATTAAATCAGCTTTTGTAGATAATGGAATCTTTTTAATTTCCTCTTTTGTTCTATTATTAGACGGATTAAAGTCATATATTCTATATAAAAAATCCTTATAAGTAAGTTTACCATAATAAGAATATTGATGGAATTTTCATATTCCAAATCGCTTTTCTCAAAATCCATTTTTAACTATATCTAGTACGTATTTTCTTGTATATTTTGTAATTATTGTCAAAATATTCTCACTCCTTTTTTATTATTTTAAGTTTTCTTACAATATATTAATAGACAATTAATTACAAAAAACTATTATTTTCTCATAAGTAAATTATTTATTAATATAAACCTATTAATTCTAATTCTTAATACACCAACAACAAAAAATATTATTGCTAATTAAAGTAATATATTTGCTTTTTTACTAGTAAAAAATGGATTATAACGTGAACTCAAAAATCTAAACTAAAAATTACAAAAAATCTACTTACCCTATATTTCAGACTAAAAATCTAGAAAATGGGGTTTTATTTTTAAATAGATTTTTAAAAAGTATTTTATTTTTTTTAAAAATATAAAATAAAAATAGGTACACATTTTAAGAAAGGAGCATAAATGGAAAATAACGAATTTATTTTTGAACCACTTAAAGAATATGATAAATATGAAGAAAAAAACTTAAATATTATTAAAGAATATTTTGATAATTTAATAAAAACTTCACAAGTTGATTTAGAACAAAACCAAGAACAAGTAAGAAAAATTAATAAAAAAGAAGCTGAATTAAAACAAGTAAACTCTAGTTTAAAAAGACTTAAAGCTTGATCTATTTTTAATATAGTTTTAATTTGTTTGTCTGGACTTTTTGGAGCTTTTTTTATTTGAACTTTAGCTACAATTAAAGAATATAAATGATATGAGATCTTAATTTGTATTATTGTTTTAATTTTATTTATTGTTTTTTTAGTAATACAATTTGTTGTAATTAATAAAAAGAAAAAAGTATCTTTAAATACTAAAAACATTCAACAAGAAAAATTAAACCAATTAATTCAAACTGGATTAGAACAAACTCAAAGTTTAAGAAATTTGATTAAAATTGGAACTAAAAATAAACTTTTAACTTTAACAATGCCTTTTATTAAATTAAATAAACATTTAGGATTAGCTAAATTAAATAAACTAATTAATGAATATGGTTTTATCAATCCATCATCTGATGATCAAAAAACTACACTTTATGTTAAATCAGGAAGTATTAATAATAATTCATTTTTACTAACTAAAGAATATTGTTATGAAGTTGTTAAAAAAACTTATTATGGTTCTTTAACAATTAGTTGAACTGAATCATATACTGATAGTGATGGAAATATAAAAAAAGTTACTAAAACTCAAGTTTTAACAGCTAGTGTAGTTAAACCTTTTGTTGAATTTTCACACTATTCAAGAATTTATTTTGCAACTGATTTAGCTTTGAATTTACAATTATATAGAAAACCACAACAAATTGATAAATTAACTGAAAAAGAAAAAGACAAACTAGTAAAAAAAACTGAAAAAGAATTACATAAATATAGTCAAAAAAATCTTAACTTTACTCCATTATCAAATACTAAATTTGAAGCTTTTTTAGCTTGTTTTAATAGAAATAATGAAAGAGAATTTAGATTATTATTTACTCCACTAGCTCAACAAAATTTAGTTGAATTAGTTCAAGATAATAAAAAAAGTTTTGGTGATAATTATCATATGCTAAAAATTAATAAATGAATTGTTTTTGCAACTAATAATTTAGATTATCTAAACTTTTATGATTATGAAAAAGATTATGATCATTATAATATTGAACATATTAAAAATAGTTTTTATAGTATAAATAATAATTACTTTAAGACTATTTATTGAACACTTGCTCCATATTTTTCAATACCATCTTTAGTTCAAACTAGTTTAGAGTATAAAGATGAAATACAAGATAATTTAATTCTTAGTGACTATGAACATGAAGTTTGTGCTAATTTAATACCATCTAAACTATTAGATCATCCAAATATTAAAACTGACTCAATTATAAAAACTAACTTGATTGCTAGTCAAAATAATATTGATTATATACAAGCTACTTCAATTGGTTTTGATATAGTACCAAGAATTGATTACATACCAGTTTTAGGAGGAGATGGAAGATATCATAATGTTCCAGTTCCTTGAGATGAATTTATAAAATACATAAATACTATTAATTTCAAACTTAAAATCTATAAAAATTCACCAATCGATGATAAATTATGAGATGATGAAGTAAAAAATAAGTATAATGAAAGTGATATTTTAACAGAATATGGTGCTATTGAAATAGAATAAGGAGATATATAAATGGCAAATACATTAGATGAAATGAATGATCCTATTTTAGATAAAGGTAGACAAGTAAATGTTATTAATAAAAGAATTTTAATAACAGTTGGAAAAGGTTCATTAGTTTTTGAAATAATTTTATGAATATTAGGAATTATTCCTGGAATCATTTTTACATTTATAAAAATTAAAGCAAAAAACTATTTAGCTCAATTAGAACAAAAATTACAACATAATGCTTCTCAAATTGATAACTATTTAGAACAAAGAGTTGTTATTATGCAAAATTTAGCATCATTATTATCTAAATCTATTGAATTAGATAAAGATGTTATGAAAACTATTGCAGCTTATAGATCTGGAATTAATTTAAATGATGAAAACAGAACTAATATTTCAACTCAATTAGATAAAACTATTAAAGGATTAAGCTTACAAGTTGAAAATTATCCTGATTTAAAATCACACGATTCAATTAAACAAGCATTACAACAAAACTTATACTTACAAAAAGAAATAACTGCGGCTAGAGATATTTATAATGATACTGTATTTCAATGAAATCGTTCAATTAATGAATGACCAGCAAAAATGATAGTTGCTGCTAAAATGCAATATACTACAAGAATCCCATTTATAACAACTACTAAAATCAAACAACAAGCAAATCAAGATTTTTTTAAATAACTTTCAACCTAAATCATAATTGATTTAGGTTTTTTATTTGTTTTTATTAGTTATTTTTTCAATCGTTTAAAAAGCGTGTATATACGCTTGACATTATATATATATATATATATATATATATAATGAACTTCAGCTATATAGAATACATAATATGTAGCTAAAATAACCGGTTTTTGAAAGGATAATTAATGAAAAAATTATTAACTTTACTAGGTTCAGTAGGTTTAATTGCATCAACTAGTGCTGCTGTAGTTGCATGTGGTGATAGATCAAATGCTGAAATGAATAATAATGGAACTTCTGAAAAACCATCAGAAATGTCAAAAGAAGATAAAAAAGAAGAGATGGGAGCAGAAACAACTCCAAAACCAGGAGCAGGAGCAGAAACAACTCCAAAACCAGGAGCAGGAGCAGAAACAACTCCAAAACCAGGAGCAGGAGCAGAAACAACTCCAAAACCAGGAGCAGGAGCAGAAACAACTCCAAAACCAGGAGCAGGAGCAGAAACAACTCCAAAACCAGGAGCAGGAGCAGAAACAACTCCAAAACCAGGAGCAGGAGCAGAAACAACTCCAAAACCAGGAGCAGGAGCAGAAACAACTCCAAAACCAGGAGCAGGAGCAGAAACAACTCCAAAACCAGGAGCAGGAGCAGAAACAACTCCAAAACCAGGAGCAGGAGCAGAAACAACTCCAAAACCAGGAGCAGGAGCAGAAACAACTCCAAAACCAGGAGCAGGAGCAGAAACAACTCCAAAACCAGGAGCAGGAGCAGAAACAACTCCAAAACCAGGAGCAGGAGCAGAAACAACTCCAAAACCAGGAGCAGGAGCAGAAACAACTCCAAAACCAGGAGCAGGAGCAGAAACAACTCCAAAACCAGGAGCAGGAGCAGAAACAACTCCAAAACCAGGAGCAGGAGCAGAAACAACTCCAAAACCAGGAGCAGGAGCAGAAACAACTCCAAAACCAGGAGCAGGAGCAGAAACAACTCCAAAACCAGGAGCAGGAGCAGAAACAACTCCAAAACCAGGAGCAGAAGCGGGTAAATAAAATATTAAATATTAAAAAACTCACTTTTCCTCGAACCTCATATTCCGGACTAAAAATCCAGAAAATGAGGTTTTTATATGACCAAATTAAACTTAGAAAAAACCAGAAATTATTAAAGAAGAATAATCTAATATTATTAACATAAAAATTAAAAAAATGATTGTTGATATTTTCAAAAATCACTTAAAATATGTGGTTACATAATACTAAAAATAGCTTAGAATCAACGGGATATATTGTAAATCACAAAATGATTTTAAGATCAACTAAATAACTTACTAAGTGATGTATTAAATTTAGAAACAAAAATAGACGATATAATTCTTATAGACTAATTGTTAGAAAAATTACAGACAATATTTTAAAAAGAAATTTTCATTCTCCAAAAGCAAATAAAATTTAAAGTTGTGGTCAAAAACTATATCTATTACCAATTATTGATCTTTACAATAATAAAATTATTTCATATTTAATTCAGACTAGTCCTTATTTGAACTTAACAAATTCAATGCCAGAAAAATCACTTAAAAAAGTTAAAGGTATAGATGCTTTAATAATTCATTCTGAATAGGAATTTTATTATCAACATATGAATGAGTGAAAATACTAGAAGAAAACAACATAATACAAAGTATATCTAGAAATAGCAACTGTTTAGACAATGCTATTATAGATAACTTTTTTAGTTTATTAAAACAAGGAGAATTATTATGTTCAAATACAATTCAAGAGAAGAACTAACTAAGAAAGTACATAAATATATTCATTGATACAACAACACAAGAATAAAAAAAATAAAAATAAAAGGATTGTCTCCTATCCAATTCAGAGAACAATCCTAATATTTATTCATAGTTATAGTAGCAGGGTAAAAAAGAAGTAAAAGGACCAAAAATAAAATAATTTAATTATTGTAAATAGATAAGTTTTTTGATATCTATTCTTTAAGATTAAATGACTTTCAACCTAAATCAATTATGATTTAGGTTTTTTATTTGTTTTTATTAGTTATTTTTTCAATCGTTTAAAAAGCGTGTATATACGCTTGACATTATATATATATATATATAATGAACTTCAGCTATATAGAATACATAATATGTAGCTAAAATAACCGGTTTTTGAAAGGATAATTAATGAAAAAATTATTAACTTTACTAGGTTCAGTAGGTTTAATTGCATCAACTAGTGCTGCTGTAGTTGCATGTGGTGATAGATCAAATACTGAAATGAATAATAATGGAACTTCTGAAAAACCATCAGAAATGACAGAAGAAAATAAGGATAAAGATAAAGACGAAAAACCAGCAGGAACTGGAGAAACTGCTAAACCAGCAGGAACTGGAGAAGCTGCTAAAAAAACAAAATAATTTAGCAAATAACAAAATCACAAAAAACTCACTTTCTACTAAGTGAGTTTTTTTAATATCTAATGTTAATTGCTTCTATTTATCTTGAATTGTCGAAATTCCTTCTAATTCTTTACCTTCCATAAATTCGAGTGAAGCTCCTCCACCAGTTGAAATTCATGAAAAATTATCTTTAAATCCCATATTAATAGCAGCAGAAGCACTATCTCCACCACCAATTAAAGTAAAGGCTCCAGTTTTAGTTTGTTCAGCAATTGCTTGACATATAGATTTTGTACCAGTTTCAAAATTTTTAAATTCAAATACACCAATAGGACCATTTCAAACAATAGTTTTAGCTTTTTTAATTTCTTCTTTATACATTTCAATTGTCTTTGGTCCAGCATCTAATCCATCTCATTCATCAGGAATATTAGTTTCAAAAATAGTTGGTTTTACATCAGCAAATTCTTTTGCGCATGCTGTATCAACTGGTAAAACAATTTTATCTTTTCCAACTTCTAAATAATGTTTAGCTAAATCAATTTTATCTTCTTCTAATAATGATTTACCAATGCTACGACCTTGAGCTTTTAAAAAAGTATAGCTCATTCCACCACCAATTAGTAATTTATCAACTTTTGGTAATAAATTTTCAATAACACCAATTTTGTCTGAAACTTTTGCACCACCTAAAATTGCAATAAATGGTTTTTTAGAATCATTAACTGCCTGAGATAACATTTTTAATTCTTTTTCAACTAAAAAACCAATAGCTGAAATTTTAATATTTGAAGCAATTCCAACATTTGAAGCATGTGATCTATGTGCTGTTCCAAAAGCATCATTTACAAATACTTCACCTAAACTTGCTCAATACTTTCCTAATTCAAGATCATTTTTTGATTCATACTTAACAACTTGATCATCTAAAACATCTTCAAATCTAGTATTTTCAACTAAAATAATTTCTTTAGTTTGCAATAAACTAACAGCTTGTTCTAATTCTTTTCCTCTAGTTTGGTTAATAAATTTAACTTTTTTATTCAATAATTCTTCTAATCTTTTTGCAACTGGAGCTAAAGATTTTTTTAATTTATCTTCTTTAGTTTTAATTCTTGATAAATGTGAAAATAACACTATTTTTGCATCATTTTCTATTAAGTAATTTATAGTAGGAAGAGCAGCAATTATACGATTATCATCAGTAATAACTCCATTTTGAATTGGTACATTAAAATCCACACGAACTAGTACAGTTTTATTTTTAACATTTATGTCTTTTAATGTTTTTTTGTTATTATAATTCATATTTTCTCCTTTTATAGTAGTTATTCATATTCTACTATATTTAAATAAATTCATAAATTAAAAAAACAAAATCTAAACTTGTTATTAATAATAAAAAGTTTAGATTTTAAATTTAATATTTTTTTATAAAGACATAAAGTAAATAGTAGTTCTAACTAGTTGTGAAACATAAGAACTTTCATTATCATATCATGAACAAACTTTAACTAATTGTTTTCCATCAACATCCATAACTTTTGTTAAAGTAGCATCAAAAATAGATCCATATTTAGAACCAATAACATCTGATGAAACAATTGGTTTAGTTTCATATTTCATAGCTTGTGCTAAATCAGTATCTTCTTGTAATGCTTTTTTTACTGCATTATTAATTTGATCAATAGTTAAATTTCGAGTTTCAAATTCAACAGTTAAATCTGTAATTGAACCAGTAATAGTAGGAACACGCAATGCATATCCATCTAATTTACCTTTTAAATGAGGTAATACTAAACTAACTGCTTTTGCAGCTCCAGTAGTTGATGGAATAATATTTCAAGCAGCAGCTCTTCCTCTACGTAGATCTTTATGATTTAAATCTAATAACCTTTGGTCATTAGTTACAGCATGAACTGTAGTCATAAACCCTTTTTTAATAGTAAATGCATCATCTAAAGCTTTAGTAAATGGTGTTAAACAATTAGTTGTACATGAAGCTCCAGAAATAATTACATCATCACTTATTAATGATTTGTGGTTAACTCCATAAACAATAGTTTTTAAATCTCCAGTTGCTGGTGCTGAAATAACAACTTTTTTTGCACCTGCTTTAATATGAGCTGAAGCTTTTTCTTTATCTGTACAAAATCCAGTTGACTCAACAACTAAATCGATTTTTAAATCAGATCATGGTAAGTTAGCAGCATCTTTTTCAGCAAATACTTTAACTTCTTTTCCTTTAACTATAATTGAATTATCAGTATATGAAATTTCACCTTCGCAAAAAATTCCTTGAGCTGTATCAAATTCAAGTAAATAAGCTAGTGTTTTAGTGTCAGTTAAATCATTAATTGCAACAATATCAACACCTTTTTCAAACAAACGTCTAAATGTTAATCTACCAATTCTACCAAATCCATTAATTGCAACTTTTTTTGACATATTGTTACCTTTCTTTTGTTTTATTTGTATTCATATAAAATACTAATAACATTTTAAATTATACAAATAATAGATAAATAAAAGTAAATTAATTAGTTTTTTCTTTTATTACTTCCTATAAAAAATAGTTCTTTAGATAGAGTTTTAATTCTTGAAATTAATCTTTCAATTTTAATTTTTTCTAATTCAAATACATCTTTTGAATTTAAAAAATTATTATATTGTCTTATAAATTGTAAGTTTTTTTCTAATAAATCAATAGAAAAATTAGAAGTAAAAAATGTAGATTTTTGATTTTCCATTCTATAATTTAAAACTTCAAATAAAAAGTCATCTCTAGCTCATAAAGAAAGATTTTCTCCACCAATATCATCTAAAAATAAAAAATCAACTGTTTTTATTTTTTTCATTAATTCTAAGGAATTAATTTCAGAAGAATTAAATGATTCTTTTAATTTATCTATTAAAGATCTTAGTGTTGAAAAAATCACTGTTTTATTTTTACTAGCTAAAGTATTTGCTAAAACTTTAAACATATAAGTTTTACCAACTCCAGAATTACCATATAAATAAATACCTTTTTTAGAATTTTTTTGAACAAATTTTAAAATATTACTTAAAATTTTTTTTCTAATATCTTTTTCTTTTTGATCTAATAAACTAAACTCTGAATTATTTAATTCATTTTTAAAATACTCATCATAAGTTAAAGAAAATAAATTAAGATCAAAATCACTAAATCAATAATTTTTTTTAATTATAAAAAGTTTTTCTGTTTGTTTACCATGAATACATAAAACATTTTTTAAGTAAAATAAATGATCTTTAAATACTAAATCAACTTGATAATTTTTAACTATTTGATTACACTTTTTATCTAAACTACATTCTTTATAATTAAATAAAAACTCATCTAAGATATTTTTATTATCTAATAAAACTTGATCTGTAATTACATCATTTGAATTTAAAGAATCATCAATTAACTTTTTAATTTTAGGATTATTTTTATAATCATTTAGTTTCATAAATACTTTCTATACCAAACATTTTAATTCTTCTTCAGTAAACTCAAAAATAGGTTCAGCTTGTAAATTAAAATCATCAGAGTTAAAAATTGTTTCATAATTAGTTGTAGTTTTATTTTGAATATTTTTTAAAAACTGCATTACTTTTAAAGTAGTGTTAATGTTTTTATCAAATAAAGTTTTTGCAATTTTAGCAATATATTTAACTATAATTTGCCCATTGTTTTTTTTATAACTAAAATCAATTAAGCAATTAATAATTCCATTAGATAAGCAATAATTGTTTTTTATATTTTCAAAAACAGTAGTGTATTTGCTTAAATCAATATCATATTTTTGTTTACTATATTCAAATCAATTTGTTTTATTAATTAATTCAATTAACTTTAAATTAGTATTATTAGTATCTTTTTTTGTTGTTAAATCAATTAATAGGTTTTTAAATAAATTAAGATCAATGTTTTTATTATAAGAATTATAAGAATTAATAATTAAATTAATAATTTGTTCTTCAGTTAATTTTTTAATAGTTAAAAGTTCATACAAACTTTTAAATGTATTTTGATCTACAAAATCTAAACTAATATTTTTATTTTTTAAACTAGTTATTAAATAATCTAAATTTAAAAACTCATTTAGTTTTTCAAAATAATTAGATGCTTTTTTAATTTCAAAATCAAAACAATTAAAATTACAAATTAAACTTTCATCATAAACATCAGTTAAATCAACTATTATTTCTTGGTATTGATTAGTATTAATTTGAGGTTCACTAATTAGCATAAATCTTGTAATTTCATAATCATTTGCTTCTAATTTGTTTAATAAAAGGTTATTTAAATATTTGTGATTAAAAAACTCATTACTTTTTAAAGGCTCTAAAATTTCAAATTTAATTAAGCTATAATCACTTTTTTTAACATAAACTTTAATTAATTTAAAAGCATTTAATAAATTAAGTGATTTTGATAATTCTTTAAAAGAAAAATTAGTAATATTTAATAATCTTTTAGATTCTAATGCTTCTTCTTTTAATATATTACTAATTTTTACTTCTTGAATCAAAGTCAAATATAAGCTTATAGCTTGAGCGCTAATAAGAGGTTGATATAAACAAGTTAATGATTTGTACTGTTCTTGAGATAGTTCAAAATTTAAGCTTACAGAATAAGAAAAATTCCTACTTAACATAGCTCTAACCTCTCTTCTAATAGTTATAATACCTAAGTTTATATTTTTTTTAAAAGAAAAAAGCAATTATTTTTAATTGGTAATTAATTGCTTATTAGAAGTTCTAAATAGTAGTTTTAAATAGTAGTTATGTATATCTTATCCACTTATCCACAATTATTTTTGACAATTAGAACAATAATAAGTTCCTCTTCCATTAACTTTTATTTTAGAAATTTTAGTATTACACAATTTACAATTTTTATTATTTAAATGTACAAAAAGTTTATTCTGATAACTTCCAGTTACTCCTGGTAATGATTCAAAATCACTAATTGTAGTGCCTTTTAACAAAATCGCTTGGCTTAAAACATTTTCACAATTTTTAATAATTTCTTTAGTTTGATCTTTTGTTATTAAATTAGCATTAGTTAAAGGGTTGATTTTTGATAAAAACAACACCTCATTAACATAAATATTTCCTAATCCACTAATAACATGTTGATCTAGTAAAACTGTTTTAATAGCTTTATTAGATTTTTGCAATTTATTAAATAAATAATCAACACTAGTTTGATTATTTAAAGGAATTGGTCCTAGTTTATCAAGATGTGAATCTTTTAAAAAAGTTGACTTATTGTAAAGATTTAAAGTACCAAATCCACGCATATCATAAAATCTTGCTACTAAATTATTATCTAATAAAAATTCAGCTTTTAATCAAGATTTCTTATAAGCATATTGCTCAGGATCTTCAATTACTCATTTTCCAGTCATTCTTAAATGAGAAATAATTACATATTCTTTTAGTTCAAAAACTATATATTTAGCTAAATTATAAATATCTAATATTTTTTGCTCTTTAGTTAGATTGATAAATTGTTCAACACTAATTGAAGAAACTATTTTATTAGAAAAAATTTCTGATTTTATAATTGTTCTATTTATTAAACTTGGTTTTATTGTGTTTGTAACTGTAACAACTTCTGGTAGTTCTGGCATATTAACCTTTCTATTTTAGATCAAATCAAGTTTTACCAACTGATTCTCCAACTTTTAATTTAACAACTACTTGATCTTTTATGTTTAAATCTAAAAATAATTTTTCTAAAGCATTTTGTAATTCATTAATAACAATTTTTTTAGTTTGTTCTAATTGATTATTATCAACTTCTAAAATAATTTCATCATGAATTTGACAAACAATTTTAGCATCTAAATTTTGCTCTTTAATTTTTTTATAAATGCTTATCATTGCTACTTTTAAAATATCTGAGGCAGTTCCTTGAATTGGTGTATTTACTGCTATTCTTTTTCCAAATTGTCTAATATTATGATTTGTTGAATTTAATTCACTAATATATCTTCTTCTATTTGATAAAGTTGTAATATAGCCTTGATTTGTTGCAATTTCTACTTGTTTTTCTTTAAAATCTAATAAGCTTGGAAAAGCAGAATAATAATCTTTAATCATTTGTTTTGCTTGATTAACATTCATATTTAAATCATTTGCTAAACCAAAATCAGTTAAACCATATAAAATTCCAAAATTAAAAACTTTAGCTATTCTTCTTTGTTCACTTGTAATTTGATTATCACTAATATTAAAAATTAGTTTAGCAGCTTGTAAGTGAATATCAGCATTTTGATTAAATGCCTTAATTAGATTTGACTCTTTAGACATTTGTGCTAAAACTCTTAGTTCAATTTGAGAATAATCATAACTTAAAAATGTCTTATTATTATTTGTAATAAAAATTTTTCTAACTTCTTTTTGTTCATTATCTCTAATAGAAATATTTTGAATATTTGGATAAGAAGAACTTAATCTACCAGTATTTGTTAAAGTATGATTAAAAATAGTATGAACTTTATTATCATCAAAAATAAATTTTTCAAAACCTTTTAAATAAGTTGTATATAACTTAGTATATTTTCTATGTTCTAATAATAAATTAATTATTGGATGAAAAGTTATTAATTTTTCTAAAACTTCTTTACTGGTAGTACCTTTTTCTAAATTAGGCAGCTTTAATTTATCAAATAATAATTCTTGAATTTGTTTTGGTGAAGAAAAATTAAAATTGTTATCAATTTCTTCAGCAACCATAATTTTCATTTGCCATTCAATATGATTAATTTTTTTTAATATTTGTTCAGTTTGTAATTTCAACTGTTCTTTATCTATTAAAATTCCTTGAACTTCAATATCATATAAAACCTCAATTAAAGGATAATCAATTTTCAAATATAAATCATAAGTATTAGTTTGTTTTAATTGTTCAATTAATTTATCAGAATATTTTTTTAATAAATAAGCTTTTTTACTAATATATTTAGACTTAATATCTATATCAATATCTGGATTTTTTTTAACTCCTTTTCCAAAAATAATTTCATTTGTTTCAATTTCTTCTTGTTGATTAACTAATTTAATTTGGTTAGACAAATCAGAAACAACATTAGCATTTAATGAATAACAAGCAACCATAAAATCAAAGTCAAAATTACTTGGTAAGACATTATACTGATGATTTTTTAATAAATAAGTAGTTTTTTTAATATCATAAGTATATTTCTTTAAGTTTTTATTATTTAAAAACTCTTCAAACAAATTGTCAGTTGAACTTAATGTTGTATCTTCAAAAAAAGATAATTGCTGAACTTTATTTTTAAAATCTAAATAAAAATTTCCTTTATTATTTGAAATGCCAATTCCAATTATTTTATCTTTATGATAATCTTCTTCTAATGATTCAACATACAAATAATTTATAGAATCTTCATAATCTTTTGATCATGAACTAATTATTTTAATATCTAAATTTTTTTCATTATTTTGATAAGAATTAAAATCAAGATTTAAAATATTTGAAAAACGTTTTTTTAAAGAATACATTTCATATTTGTTTAAAAATTCATAAATATTATTAACATTAAAATCTAATTTATTAAAAGAAAAATTTTCTAAAACTACATCAGTTTTGATTATTGCTAAATCTTTACATAAAAAAGCCATTTGTTTGTCTTGTTCTAATTTAGTTTTAATTGCACCTTTTAATTGTTCTAAATTATTATAAATATTTTCTAAACTTTCATATTGTTGAATTAATTTAATAGCTCCTTTTTGACCAATTCCATTAACTCCTTTTAAATTATCTGAAGAATCACCAACTATTGCTTTATAATCTGGAACCTGATTTGGTAAGATTTGTCATTTTTCAAATAACTTATTAGTATCAATTTCTTCAAGTTCATTAACTCCTTGAACTGGGTTTAAACAAATTACTTTATTTGTAATTAGTTGATACATATCTTTATCACTACTTAAAATTTCAGCTTGTAAATCATCAAATTGTTTTTCAGCATATTTACAAATTGATCCAACAATATCATCAGCTTCAATGTTTTCTTGTTCAAATCATTGAATATTTGCTTTTGTTAAAAATTCTCTAACAATACTAAATTGTTCAACTAATTCATTAGGAGTTTTAATTCTATTAGCTTTATAATCACTTAATAAATCGTGTCTAAAAGTTTTTTTACCTTTATCAAATGCTATTAAAATATGATCATAAGGTCCTCTTTGATGAATTACAGATAATAACATATTAATAAAAGAATAAACCGCATTTGTTAAAACACCACTTTTTGTTTTTAACAAACTAGTATTTGGTGAATAAGCAGTTGCATAAAAAGCTCTAAAAATCAAAGAATTACCATCTACTACTAAAATCTTAGTTTTCATATAACCTCCTAAATAGCTTTAATTAAACTAACAAACTTTATTGAAGTTTTATTATTTGTTTTAGTTTTTAATACTTTAAAAACATAAGCTTTATTAATAACTAAATCTTGATAAATATCTTTATAATCACTACTAAAAATTGTTAGTTCAAGTTCACTAGTGTTATCAAAAATTGTTACAAACGCCATTTTATTATTATTTTTATCTTTAATTTCTTTAATTTTTAAAATATAACCTAAAATTACTTGTACTTTATTATATTCAAGTTTAGAAATATCAATAAGATTTAAATCAAAATTACTAGTTTTAAGTTTTAAAATAGGATTTTGTTCAATAAAAAAACCATATAATTCTTTTTCAAAACTTGCTAAAATCTCATCTTCATATTCATCATAAATAATTAAATTAATTTTTTCATCATCTAAAATATTATTAACTTGTTTATAAGCATTAGCTTGACTAATTAATAAATCTAAATTTTCTATCATTGTCTTTTTATTATAATTAAAAATATCTAAAGCTCCGGCTTTTATTAAAGTTTGCAATACATTAATATTAATTTTTTGTTTAACTATAGCTAGTATAAAATTATGAATATCTAAATACATATTTTCATTTTCGCTTTTAGCTAAATTTATCTTTTTAACTACTTCATAACCAATTGATTTAATACAAGTTAATGGCATATAAATTTGTTTGTTTATAATTTGATAATTAAAATTAGCATTAATCACACTTGATTTATTAACTTTAATCTTATAATCATACAACTCTTTAATATATTGTTGAGTTTTAATTTCATTACCAATATTTTGATCTAATAAACTAGTATAAAATTCAGTTGTAAAATGAGCTTTAAAATAAGCTAATCAATAACTTATATAAGAATAAGAAATAGAATGTGATTTATTAAATCCATAATTTGAAAATTTTTCAATTCAATTTCAAATTAAATTAGCTTTATTATAAGAAAAATTATTCTTAACAGCACTATTAATAAATTCTAATTTCATTGATTGCATTACTTTATTATTTTTTTTACTCATAGCTCTTCTTATAATATCAGCTTTTGCATAAGAAAAATTAGCTACTTTATTAAGCATTTGCATTACTTGTTCTTGATAAATAATAATTCCATAAGTTGGTTTTAAAATCTCAAAAACACTTTGATCAATAATTTTAAACTTATTAGTTTTTTTATTTCCTAAATAAGTTGGAATCATTTCTTGAGGACCTGGACGATATAAAGCTGAAGCTATTGAAATTTGTTCAATACTATCAACTTGCATTTTTGAAATTAGATCAGTCATTCCTTTTGATTCAAGTTGAAAAATTCCTGAAGTTTGTTTATTTTTTAAAAGCTCAAAAGCTTTTTTATCATTTAATGGAATTTTGTTTAAGCTAATTTTTAGATTTTGATTTAAATATATTAAATGTTTTATTTCTTGAATAGTAGTTAAATTTCTTAACCCTAAAATATCCATTTTAATTAAACCTAAATCATCTAAATAATTCATATCAAATTGAATTTGATTAATTCCATTAAAACCAATTTTAATAGGAACAAGTTCTCTTAAATCACAATCAGTTAAAACAATTCCAGCTGCGTGTGTTGAAGTTTGACGTGGTAAACCTACAATTTTATGCATTGTTATAAAAATTTCTTTAAATACATTGTTTTGAAAATAATCATTTAATAATTTATTTTCTTTAATAAACTCTAAAAAATCAGAATTTGTATATTGATCTAAAGCTTTAGAAATTTTATTAACAATTAATAAATCAATATTAAAAACTCTACACAAATCTCTTCAAGCCATTTTATAACCAATAGTTTGATAGGTTGTAATCATACCAACATGATTTTTACCATATTTTTCAAATAAATATTCTAAAACTTCTTCTCTTCTATTATCTTGAAAATCTAAATCAATATCAGGCAAATTTGATCTATCTGGATTTAAAAATCTTTCAAATAATAAATCATATTCTAATGGATCAATATCTGTAATTCTTAATAAATAACTAATTAAACTACCAGCAGCACTTCCTCTACCAGGACCTACTAAAATATCGTTTTTCTTTGCAAAATTCACATAATCACTAACTATTAAAAAATAATCACTAAACCCCATTTGCTTAATAACTTCTAATTCATAATTTAACCTATTAATATATAGTTTTAAATCTAAATTAGGCTTAATTTTTTGTTGATATTTTTTTAATGACAATAAACAAATTTGGCATAAATATTCAAATGAAGATAAATTATTTATATTTTTATATTTAACTAAATGTTTTTTATTACTATCAAATAAATTAAAATCAACTTTTAAATTAATTTCATTAATAACTTTTTTAATATTTTCTATTGAATAATTTTTTGATAAATAATCATTATCTGGATAAAAATAATTATTAATATTTTGAATTTGTTTTATTGTTTTATTAGTCTTAATAGCATTTAAAATATTAAAAGTTTTTTGATCATTTATATCTAAATAACTTATTTGATTAAAATATAGATTTAATTCTTTAACATCATAAAAATCATTATTTAACTTATTAATTAAATGTGTTTTAAAATCTAAATCACTAATTAAACCAATAACAACTACATTATTATTAACTAGTTCTAAAATATATTCTTTAATTTCATAATCATAATGATTAAATCCATCATTTAAAAAACTAGAAACAAAATTAAGAATTTGATAACCTTTTTTGTTTTTAGCATAAATTATAAATTTAGTAGAATCTTCAAATTCAATTGTTAAACCAATTATTGGCTTTATGTTATTATCAGTAGTTTTTTTAAAAAACTCAGCAACACCATACATAGTATGAGTTTCACTATAAAAAGCATAACTAAGTTTATTTTTTTTAATAAATTCTATATATTGATCAATAGTAATTAAAGATTCTAAAAAATCATATTGATTTTTAATAGTTAATAAAGATATATAGTTCATAGTTGCTCCTTATATTAATTTTAGTGAGTTTTTTATAGTTTTAAAATAATACTAGTTATAAGTTGAGATATAAGTTTAAAAAATATCAAAAATAAACTATTTAACAAATTATAAAACTATAATAATAAAACAATAAATTAATAGTATTTTTGAAAATATAAACAAAAAAATCTAAGTTTTAAACAACTTAGATTTTTACTTTATTAAAATAACAAAATATTTTTTCTTACCTTTTTTAACTAATAAATATTTATTTTGGATTAAATCAAAACTACTTATTAAAGTGTTTTCATCTTCTATTATTTGATTATTAATCATAATCGCTTTATTAGTTAAAAATTCTCTAGCTTCTCTTTTTGAACTAGCAGCTTTTACTTCAATTAAAGCATCAATTACTTTAGTAGTTTTATTGATTTGAGTATTTGGTAAAGAATTTAAAGCCATTTTAAATAGATCATCAGTTAGTGAAAATAAATTACCACTAAAAAAAGCTTCTGTTAATTTTAAAGCTTTATCTAATCCTTGTTGTTGGTGAACAAACTTTGTCATTTCACTAGCTAAAGTTTTTTGTAAAAGACGTTTAGAAGGTTGTTGATTATGTTGTTTAATTAATTGTTCAATTTGATCTTTAGTTAAAAATGTTAAACATTTTAATAGATTAATAGAATCTTCATCAGTTTGATTAATTCAGAATTGATAAAATTCATATTCACTAGTTTTAGATTTATCTAATCAAACAGCTCCAGATTCAGTTTTTCCAAATTTTTGACCATCAGATTTGGTTAATAAATTAATAGTTACTCCTGCTGCCTTATTGTTTTTATTAACAGTATCAGAAATAAAATCAATACCACTAGTAATATTTCCTCATTGATCAGATCCACCAATTTGTATACTACAATTATTATTTTTATATAAATAATAAAAATCAAATGCTTGTAACATAGTATAACAAAACTCAGTTACAGATAAGCCCGTTTGAACTCTTGTAGCAATTGATTCTTTTGCTAATAAATAACTTAGATTAAAATGTTTTCCTATACCTCTTAAAAAGTCAATTAAACTAATATTTTCTAGTCAATCTCGATTATTTACAAAACTAACTGTTGGAATAATTTCTTTTAATTGAGCACTAATTTTATTAATATTATGATCTACTTGTTGTTTTGTTTGTAAAGCTCTTTCATTGGCTTTAAATGATGGATCACCAATCATTCCTGTAGCTCCACCAATTAAAGCAATTGGTTTAAAGCCTTGTAAAGCAAATCTTTTTAAAGTAATAATCATCATTAAATGACCAACATGTAGTGAATCTGCTGTTGGATCAAACCCACAATAAACTGCATCATTATTATTTTGAGCATCTAAAATTTTAGATTCATTTGTAATTTGTTTAATTAACCCTCTTCATTTCAATTCTTCTAATATACTATTTTTCATAAAACTTCCTATTTAACTTTTTTTAATCTAAGATTTTTAATATTTTCTCTTCCAAATTTTGCTTGTTTTTTATTGTTGATTAAAACAGCATCACCTGTAAAGTGAATATTTATTTTGGCTAAAGCAGATCCAACTCCATAAATATCTACTGGAACTTTGTTGTTTTCAAATTCTTTAATTTTTTTTGCTGAAAAACCTGATGAAACAATAATTTTTGTATGATTACATTCAGCATTATCTAAAGCTTTTCTTACTTCTCTAACTAATTGTTCACTTACTCCATTTAAATTAGTTTTATTTTCATATTCTTTATTTTTAATAAAAAATTTATCTACTAAATTTTCAGAAGTATCTAATCTAACTGCAAACAATTTATCTTTAAAATGTTTTGCAATTTTAGTTGCCATATTTACACAATCATTATCATAATCTATTAAAACAACTAAATTATTATTTGAATATGTTTTATAAAATGCATCAGCTGCTTTTAAAGTATCTCCATTAAAAGCTTGAATCAATGCATGAGGCATTGTACCTGATGGAATTGGAACAGTTTTATCATCAATATATTCTAAACTAGCTTGAGTTACAAATAATCTAAATCCACCAATATAAGAAGCATAACCATCACTTGCTAGTGTTAAATAATTATCTGCTCTATCTAACATATTTAAAACATTTTTATTATTAGCAGCATCGATAATTTGTTTTGAATTAGTAGCTATAGAAGTATTTCTTGACAAAATCCCATCAATCATTCCTTCTAATCAACCAAAATCTTGATATCTTCCAGTTATTTTTAAAACTGGTTCTTTACTATTAATTATATCTCCATCATTTAATGCATATATCTCTAAATCATCAAAATTAGGAGAAGCAAATTTTAAAAGATCTATAACTTCATTAACTCCACATAAAACTACGTTATCATTTCTTTGAAAAAATTGCATCGTAACTTTTTGATCAGGTTTAAATTTTTTTAGAATTTCTACAGTCTTTTTAAAGTAATCAGCTATAAAATAACCATCTTTTATTCTAGGATCAAATTTAAACTTGATTTTATTTTGCATAATATTCCTTTCAGAAACTTTCACCAATTTTATTATTATATTCACTACCTAAATCAATAATTCCTTGTTGTTCATTTTCAATATTTAATTCCTTATAACTACACAACATTCCAAATGAGTCAACACCTCTAATTTTACTTTGAATGATTTGAGTTCCATTTGGTAATCAACTATTTAAAGTTGCTACAACAGAAATCATTTTTTTTCTAACATTACTTGCACCACAAATTATTTGCAAAATTTCATCTTTAATATCTACTTTACAAATATTTAGATGAGTTCCCTCAATAGGTTCACAATCAATAATTCTTCCTATTAAAAATTGTTGTTCTTGATTAATTAAAATAATATCTTTTAAAGTTTGAATAACATAATTTACTACTTTTGGATCTTCAGAACAAAATCTTGATTTCAAATCTAAATTTTGATCAACATTAAAAATATTTGCACCGATTATTTGATCATTATTTTTCAATATTGTTATATTATTTATTTGTTGGATTGATGTAACTTTTTTATTATAAAAACTTACCAACAAACTATTGAACTGTTTACTATAAAAAATTCCAAATTTTATGTTATTCACAGTCAATATCCCCCTTGTTACCATTGTATTATATTATATCAATTTATATAATCTAATTAAAGAAATAGAAATGGGTGGTTAATATAAAAATAGCAGTTCTTACTGATTCATCTTTTGATGGAAAAGTTAGTGATTATCAAGACCTTTACGTGATTCCTTTAATGATCGTAACTCAAGACAATCAAACATATTATGATGATGAAAATTTATCAAAAGATAAATTTTATAATCTCTTAAACACACAGGTTTTAAAAACTAGTCAAACAACTCCTGGAGATATGTTGAAAATATGAGATGAACTATTAACTAAATATGATCAAGTCATTTTTTTACCAATTTCAAAAGGATTGAGTGGGCAATACAACACTTTTAAAATGCTTCAACAAACTGAAGAAAAATATGAAAATAAAGTTTTTGTATGTGATACTAATGCAGTTAGTGTTGTTATGCAAGAAGTTGTCAATAAAGTATTTATGTGAATAAAAGAAAATAAAACTGCACAAGAAATTTCAAAATTAATTGAAAAAATAGCAGATGATTTTGTAACTTATATTATTCCAAAAAACTTAGATACTTTAAAACAAGGTGGAAGAATTTCTCCAGCCGCAGCAGCTTTAGCTAAAATTTTAAAAATAACTCCAATTCTAAAATATGATGGAAGCATTGATAAACAATCAACAGCTAGAACTTTTAAAAAAGCTTTAAAAGAAGCTTTAAGCTTATTAAAAGAACAAGTTCAAGGTTTAAAAACCATAGATATTTCATATTCTAGAACTGATGAAAAAACTTTAGAAATGATTAAAAATATTATTAAAGAAGAACAATTAGAAATAAGACTAGAATCAGAATTAACAAATGTAATAGCATCACATACTGGAATTGATACTATTGCATTAGTAGCTTGAAAAAAATAGAGGTGACAATTATGAAATTTGGTATATTAGTTGATAGTGCTGCTATTTATGATCCCATTGAATTTAAAGATACAATTATTGATGTAATTCCACTTCATATAGTTTTTCCAAACAATGATGAGTACTTAGACATCAATAGTACTGTAATCCAAGAAAAAATTTTAGAAAAAGTTTCAGAAGGAATTAACATAAAAACTAGCCAGGCAAGTCCTGGAGAATTAGAACAAAAATATGATGAATTATTAGAAAAATATGATCATATTATTCATATTCCAATTACTAATAACTTATCTTCTATGTTACAAACAGCTACTTTAGTTAGTCAAGATGAAAAATACAAAGATAAAGTAACAGTTTATCAAAACAATGATTTAGCTGCTCAAGCTATTGCTTATACTGCCTTAAGTCTTGCAAAAGCTATTAAAAGTAATAAAGTTAAAACTGTAGAACAAGCTATTAAATTTATAGACAACTTTAAAGAAAAAGTTCTAATAGCTATAATTCCAGGAGATCTAAAAAAACTATCAAGTGGTGGCAGAGCTAAAGGAGTTATTACAACTGTTTTAAATCTTTTAAAAACTAAATTACTAATTGTTTGAGCAAAAGAACCTAAAAAAGAGGCCATTGGAAGAACTTATAATGGTCTTATTGAAAAATTAATAAAAAATCTTTCTAAAAAGTTTAAAAAGAATAAATATAAACTATACTTTTTATCAACTCCACTAACCTCAAGCAAAACTGTTGAAATTATTAAACAAATTCTTAATGATGGAAAAGTAAAATTTATTCACGGATATGTGCCAAATATTTACACTATTCATGCAGGGATTGAGACTATAGGTTTTGTTGCAATTGAAGAATAAAAAAACTGGATTTCCAGTTTTTTTTATTTCTTATGGCAGGAGAGAAAGGAATCGAACCCTCAACGCTCGGTTTTGGAGACCGACGTTCTACCATTGAACTACTCTCCTATAAAAAAATCACACGAGGTGTGATTTACTTTCAAAATGGCAGGGGCAACAAGACTCGAACTCGTGACACTCGGTTTTGAAGACCGATGTTCTACCTACTGAACTATGCCCCTATAAAACTCACCTATAATTATAAAATCAATTAATGAGTTTTTCAAGGCAAATACATATCATTAGCCAACTCATCTACTTATTTATTTCTTTATTTGAACACTTTAAACAATATCCATGTCCTTCAATTTTAAAATGGGTTAGCTTAATATTATTTTTTTCACATAAATCTAATAATTCTAAGAAATGATAATTTTTTATATTCTTGTCATCTAAATGAATGACTTTTAAGCATTCATCACATTTTAAATGAACAGACTTATCAGCTGCTATTTCATAAGAAATATCTTTGCCATTAAAAGTATTAGCAAAGACAATATGCTCTTTTAATAGTAAATCAATGGTATTATAAACACTCATTACATTAATATTATTAATTTCAGATTCTAAATTATTAATAATTTCTTGAATAGTTAAATGATCAGAAATAATTAGCATTTTAATTACAATATTTCTTATATCAGTTAATCTGATTTTTTTATCTTTTAACCTTTGAACTATTTGATTGTATTTTTGTTTTTGAGTTTTAGATAAAACAATCATTTTATTTTAATTCCTCTATTACTTTTAACAAATCATCAATAGTACGTAGACTTAGTAGTTGATCATCATTAATTCTAATATTTAATTTTTCTTCTAATGTAACTACCATATCCATTAAATCTAAAGAATCTAAGCCTAGAGATTTAAATTCGCTATCTTTAGTAATATTACCCTTAGCACCCTTGCTTTTTAACTCTTTAATAATTTGATTATAAATAGTCATTATTTCACCTAAGCTTTCTTCTATTTATTATTATATACAATTTTATATGACCATTTATAGTTTTGATAAGCAACACTAACACTAGTATTGTCATGTTGAAAGGTAATTAGTTCATCTAGTGTTAAAAGATCTTTATTTTGTTTTTTTAACTCTTTTAAAAAGATAGTTTTAAACTGAGTAATATTTAATTTATTATCTGATGTTAATAATTTATTTAGATATTTTTCACTATCAATTATAGGTTTATTAATTTTTATAGATTGTTTTAATAAATTATTTTTATCTAATGAAAAAATATTTGAAAAATAAATCGAAGCTATTGTTGATAAAATACAAGAAGCTATTAAAACAAACATAATAAAAAGTTTAATATTTTTACTTCACTTCATATTTATTTAAATCACTTTCTAAATTAGGATTAATTTCTAATGATTGAAAAAACTCTTTTGATAAAAGATATTTAGAAATTATTGGATTTATAAATTTACAATCATTACAATCTATAAATTTAATACTATTAACCTTAGTTTGAAAATTTAACAGATCATTAAAAATCTTCAAATCATAATAAAATGTATTTTCAACTAATCCATTAAAAATAAAACCTTTTTCATTAGAATTATTTATAACAGTTTTATCTTTAATTATTGAATTATTATTAAAATAAATACCATCATCTTTTATTTGACCTTTAGGTAAATCTTTATAAAATTTATTAGTTTTTAAATAATCATTAATTTGTAATTTATTTATTTGAATAAAATTATTAGCTTTTAGATTTAAAAAGTTATTAATTAAATAGTTTATTTCTCAATTTCTATCAAAATCTTTATGTAAACTAACTTTGAAATTATGATCAAAATCCATAATTTTTTGATATTTTTGATTGATTGTAAATTCTAGTGGTTTGTAATTTAATTCATAAGTTAAAAGATTATATAAAATATTAGTTTTATTTTGTTCAAAGTTTTTATAATAAGTAACTAGATTGTTTAAATAACTATTTTTAGTTTTAATAGCCTTGTTGTTTAATAAAATAATATTACTAAATTCTTCGTTTAAATTATTTGCTTTAAATTTAGCATTAAAAATTAATTCTAATTTATTATCATTAAATAAATTAGTAGGTAAATTTATTAAAATAAGCTGTTTTTCATTAGTGTTACTAATTTTATAATCAATGGCTTCTTTTGTATTACTAAATAAATTAACTAGTTTATTTTCATTTTTATAACTAATAGAATAAACAAAATCACTTAAATAGCTTGAAAGTTTTTCTTGATTAAAATAGCGTAAATTCTTAGAAACTATTAAATAAAGTTTATAAAATTCTTTTTTATCTTCTTGATACTTTTGTTTTGAAAAAATTACATCAACTAAATATTTAGGTTTTTGTGTTACTCTAGTGTTTTTAATTTCTATTTCTTTAAACTCAGCATTCATGATTACACCTCATATAAGTATTAGAAAAAAATAGAAAATATTTATTATTGATTAGAAAAATAAAAAAAACAACACCTAAGTGTTGTTTGTTTTTTTCAAAATGGGGCGTAGAACGGGGATCGAACCCGCGTATGTCAGAGCCACAACCTGATGTGTTAACCACTTCACCACCTACGCCATTAACTATTTTATTATCTAAAATTTATCACCTAAAGTCAATATAATTAAACTTTTTAATCTAAAAAAGTAGTTAAACTTAACTACTTTTAATTATTGTATTTAAATAATTTATTAAAATATTTTTATTTAACAAATTTAGTTCCACTTAAATTTTGTAAAACTTTTTCAGCTTGTTCTAATGAGCCAATATAAGCTGGTTTACCGTTTGTCTTTTTAACAAATGACATTACAGCTTGAATTTTTGGAAGCATTGAACCTGATGCAAATTGATTTTGATCAATATATTCTTGAGCTTTATCTAAAGTTAGCTGATCTAAAGCTTGTTCATTTTCTTTTTTATAATTAATCATCACTTTATCAACAGCTGTTAAAATAATTAAACTTTCTGCGCCAATAATTTCAGCTATTTTTGCAGCGGCAAAATCTTTGTCAATAACAGCAGCAATTCCTACTAATTTATCATTTTCTTGATAAACTGGAATTCCACCACCACCTCCAGCAATAACAATAAATGAATTATTTACTAATTGTAAAACTGCTTGTTTTTCAACAATATCAATAGGTTTTGGTGAGGCAATTACTCTTCTTCAACCACGACCTGCATCTTCAGCAACATTTCAATTATTTTCTTTAGCCATTTTTTTAGCTTCATCTTCACTCATAAAAGAACCAATTGGTTTAGTTGGTTTTAAAAACGCTGGATCATTTTTATCAACTAGAGTTTGAGTAACAATTGTAGCTGTTTGTTTATCTATTTTTCTTAGTTTTAACTCATTATCAATAGCTTGTTGTAAGTGATATCCAATATAACCTTGACTCATAGACCCACATTCAGGAAAGTCTAAAATTGGAGATTTTGATTCATTTTTATTAGCAATATCAAAAGCATTATTAATCATTCCAACTTGAGGACCATTACCATGAACAATTACAATATCATTTCCTTGTTGAATAAAATCAACTAATGACTTAGCTGTTTTTTTAACAATTTCTAATTGTTCGCTTGGTGAATTACCTAAAGCATTTCCACCAATTGCAATTACAATTTTTGACATTTTAACTTCTCCTTTCTCTAAGAATTTTTTTCATTTTTTAAAAAATAACCACTCATTATAAAATGTTTTTATTTTAATGAGTGGTAGTTTATTAATAAAATTTGTATATAAGATAGTTTTATTTAGTTGTTGGTTGTTGTTGAGTAATACAGTGAATATTACCACCACCTAATAGAATTTCACGAGCCATTACAGTTTCAATTTTATGATTTGGATAAACTGATTGAAGTGTTTTAACTGCTAAATCATCATATTTATCACCAAAAATAGGTAGAATAATAGCATTATTTGCAATATAGAAATTAGCATAACTTGCTGGCATTCTTTGTTCTGGTTCTCTTGACATAGTATCACAAACATCTATACCTTCTGCTTCTTCTTTTGTAATAAATAATGGTCCTGGTTGATGTAATTTAGTTACTTTAATTTTACGACCTTTAGCATCTAAAGTATTTGTTAAAATATCATAAGCCAATTTAGAACGTTCATATTGAGGGTCAGTTGTATCATCTGTTCAAGTTAAAACAACATGACCTGGACTAACAACATGTAATAAGTTATCAACATGTCCATTAGTTTCATCATTATAAACTCCTAGTGGTAATCAAATTACTTTTTCAACACCACAATATTCTTTTAGATTTTCTTCAATTTGTTCTTTACTTAAATCTGGATTACGGTTTTCATTTAATAAACACTCTTCAGTTGTATATAATGTTCCATCTCCATCAGTATGAATACTTCCGCCTTCTAAAACAAAATCAGTTCTATAATAATCTATATTAGAAATTTCACAAACTTTTCTAGCAATAGCATCATCTTTATCTCAAGGAAAATATAATCCGCCTTTAAATCCTCCTCAAGCATTAAAGACTCAGTCAACACCACGAATTTCACCATCTTTATTTTTAACAATAGTTGGTCCTACATCTCTCATTCAAGAATCATCATTTGAACATTCAATTACTCTAACATTTTGATCTAAAAGGTTGCGAGCATTTTCAAACTGTTGATGAGAAACTAGCATTGTTACTTTTTCATATTTTGCAATAGCATTAGCTACATTTGCAAATACACGTTGAGCTGGTTTTGCACCAAGTCTTCAATTATCAGAACGTTCTGGTCAAATCATTCAACATTGATCATGTTTTTCTCATTCACCTGGCATTCAAAAACCATCTTTTTTAGGAGTTGAATTCATTTTTTTGCTCATATTAATTTATTCTCCTTTGACTAAGTTTTTTTTATTTTTATAACTAGATCATCATATTAATAGTTCACCAATACCAATACAAATCACAGTTCCAACTAAAGCAAATAATACATATCCTCCACCAGAATTTAATTCTCAAGTTTTTGCACCTACCATAATTTCACCAAATAAGAATAAGATTATACTTAAACATAAAATTATCATAGGAGTAATTACAACAACTCATTGGAATCACTTAGGTCCTGGGATTTTAAATGGTCTTTTTAAATCTGGATATTTGTATCTAATAATGATAAAACTTGGAAATATTAATAAGTAAGGTAATAAAAATATAATTGATGAAAATGCATATAATTGTCAAAAGATTTCAGAAATTTCTCCACTTGGAGATAATAAACCTGCAATAATTAATAACACTGTACATACACTTCCAGTAATAATAGTTGCTCATAATGGA
Organism: Mycoplasma leachii PG50; assembly: GCF_000183365.1. Taxonomy (NCBI): domain Bacteria; kingdom Bacillati; phylum Mycoplasmatota; class Mollicutes; order Mycoplasmatales; family Mycoplasmataceae; genus Mycoplasma; species Mycoplasma leachii. The sequence goes on from NC_014751.1 coordinate 758,560, forward strand.
GAGTCATTTTTTAAAACTGTACCAAAGATTTTTGGAAATTCTCCATCACTTGCTGCTTCTTGAATTGCTTTATTAGCACCTGTACTTCAAGTAATCATATTTCCAAAAAAAGTAAATAGTAAAAATACACCTAAAATTTTAGTTAGCCATTGTGGAAAGACTTTTTCAATTGTTTGAATAATACCATTAGAAACATCTAAAGTTTTAACATCTAATATTACATTAACTGCAATAGTTCCAATGATATAAGAAATCACAATTGTCACTCCAGCTAAAATAGTTGATAATGGAATGTCGCGTTTAGGGTTTTTCATTTCGCTTGCAGTATTTGAACCCAATTCAAAACCAGAAAGGTTATAAATAATTACTGGTAAAAATATAACACCTTTGCTAAATGATGGAAGAATACCATATTCAGCATCATCTATTTTTGTAGATACTACATTTCCTTGAGCTAATCAAGTAATTGCTGCTGCAATTAAACCAATAGTTACAACAAGTTTTGAAATAGAAGAAAAGTTAGGTAATCACTTAGTATATTTAAAATTTAATAATCCAACTAAAACAGTTACTCAAGTTATACCAATAGCTATACCTATTTGAGTTCATAATGATAGTGGAGCACTTGGAAAAAAGATTTTTGATAATGTTGATGAGAATGCAATATAAACTGAAGACATTCATAAACCAACATTTAATCAATAAAATCAATTACTTCTAGCTGCTCACTTGTTACCACAAGCATTTTTAACTCATGTATAAATCCCACCATTATCACTATATGCTGCACCTAGTTCAGCTGTAATTAATCCATAAGGTAAAAAGTATAAGAAAGCTAATAAAATTCAATAAATTATTGATTGTCAACCAATTGCTGCTGCTGAAGCAAATGAGTCTAAGACAAAAACTGCACTAAATGTAAAAGCAATTATGTCAAACAGTCTTAGACCTTTTTTTGTTTTAGACATATTTAAAAATTATTTTTTATTTTATTTTTTGTTTTTTGTTTCAGCATAATCATTATTATATGTGTAGCGTTGTTTTCATGAACGATCTTGATGTTCCATAAAAGCTTCAACTTTACCTCTATAATAATCTTTAACAGCATTTGATGATTTATCAATTTGTGGGTATAAATAGTAAACTAACAGACCCATTTGAGCTGTTAATCTGTTTTCTGCTTGTTCAAAAGCAATTGATTGATCTGAATCTATTACTTCATCATAAACTTCTACATTTCTTGAAGCAGGTAGACAGTGCATAAATAATGCTTGTTGTCCTGCTTTTTTCATTAGTTCAGGAGTAACTTGATAAGTTGGTTTAAAGGCTTTTACTCTTTCTTCAGCTTCATCTTCTTGATCTACTCATCATCATAAGTCAGTATAAACAATATCAGCATCTTTAACTTGTTCTAAATCATCAGTTACTAATACAGATCCACTATTAGCTTGTTTGATGTTTTCATTAGCAATATCAACTCATTCTTGTGGACTTTGGTATCTTTTTGGTGAAATATGTACAAAATTCATACCTAGCTTTGTAGTAATATGCATTGTTGACGAACACACATTAGTTCTATCTCCAATAAATACAACTTTAATATCTTCAAATTTAATGTCTTCATATTCCAAGTTTTTAGTTGCCGGCATATATTCTAACATTGTAAATACATCACAAATTGCTTGGGTTGGATGATTATAATCTGTTAGACCATTTAAAACTGGAACATCAGCATATTTTGCTAAGTTTAAAACTGTTTCATGTTTTAAAGCTCTACACATAATTCCATCACACATATGTGATAAAACTTTAGTTGTATCATATAAACTTTCACGAACTCCAAGATGTAATTCACCTGGTTTTAAATATTGAGCATGACCTCCTAAAAGTGTCATAGCTGCTTCAAATGAAACACGAGTTCTAGTTGAAGGTTCTTCAAATATCATGGCTAGAGTTTTGTTTTTTAACAATTCAGGTACTGCACCACAATAACGAGCTTCTTTTAACATTTTCATTAATCGAAATATTTCAAAAATTTCTTTTTTACTCAAATCTTGAGTATCTATAAAATGTCTAACTTTATTCATATAAAAATTCCTTTCTTAATATTTATTTTAGCACTATTGTTTTTTTTTTTTTTTTTTAAATTACAAAAGATTTAAGTCCTTTTAAAAACTACTTAAAAAATAAGCTTGATTTATATTAAAATTTTAATATTTTATAAATTATTAATTGCTATTTTAATTAATCTTTTAGGATTTAAGTCTTTTTATAATTAAATTTATCTTTATAATTAACCTATAGTAAAAGGAAAAGTATGCAAGAAAAAATTATAGAAATTAAAAATTTAACTAAACAATATAATAATGGTTATGGGATTTTTGATATTAACTTAGAAGTTAATAAAGGTGAAATCTATGGTTATTTAGGGCCAAATGGAGCAGGTAAATCTACAACAATTAGACACTTAATGGGCTATATTAAACAAAGCAAAGGTAAAGCTTTAATTTTTAATAAAGATTGTTGAAAACAATCTCATAAGATTCAACCAAGTATTGGTTATTTACCTGGAGAAATCAATTTTCCAGAACAAGAAAATGGTTTAAGCTATATTAAATTTATTTATAAATTAAGAAAACAAAATAATTGAGATTATGTTGAAAGACTAATTAAGTATTGAGAATTTAATCCAAATATTAAAATAAAAAAAATGTCTAAAGGAATGAAACAAAAACTAGGTTTAGTTTTATGTTTAATGCATCAGCCAAAAGTTTTAATTTTAGATGAACCAACAACTGGATTAGATCCTTTAATTAAAAATAAATTTATTCATTTAATTTTAAAATTAAAACAAAATAACACTACTATTTTTTTAAGTTCTCATGTTTTTGAAGAAGTTGAAAAATTATGTAACAAAGTAGCAATAATTAAAAATGGTAGAATAATTAATAAATTAGATTTAGACCAAATAAAAAACACTAATGATAGAGAATATAAAGTTACTTTTAAAGATCAAAATATTTATAGAGACGAATTTTTAATAAGTACAACTGGTTTACTAGCAACTTATAAAGTTCCTATTGATAAAGTGAATTACTTTTTTAATCAATTAAAATTATATGAAATTAATCTACTTGAAGAGGTTCCTTTTTCATTAGAAAACTACTTTTTAAAATTTTATAAAAAAGAAGGGGAAACTGAATAGTATGTTTAATTTTCAATTATGAAAGAACTCCTTTAAAAATACTTTAATAGTTTGATTGTTTTGTATTCCTTTTTTTAGTTTTATATCTATTATTTTATTAATTTCTATAAAATCAAATGATAATTCAATAAGTGTCACTGCTTATCAAACTATTTTAAGAATTCTTTTTGATCAATATGGTATTTTAATTATTTCTACTTTTTTAATTTCAGGAACTATTTCTTTAATGACAAGACCAATTGAAAAAGGTCATTTAACTTATATACTTTCATCTAATTTATCTAGAACTAATATTGTTTTAAGTAGATTGTTATATTTTTTATTTAGTATTACAATTTATGTTTTTATTGTTTTTTTAATAAATGCAGTTTTTATGAAAATTAATCATATAAATACAGAAGAAATTAATTTAAAAAACTGAGCTTTACAATGTTTTTCATTTTGAATAATGGTATGTGCAATTGGTTCAATTTGTTTTATGTTTAGTTGTATTTTTAATAAAGGAACTTGAGTATTAATTTTTAATGGAGCTATTTTTACAATCTTTGTTGGTAGTGATGTAATTAGTCAAGTTGGTAAAGTTTTAGATAAACAATTTCTAATTGATTTTAAAAATTTTACTATATTAAGTTTGATAGATTTTAATAGGCTTTCTATTAAAACTGTTTCTGAATTTTATATTAGTTATGCAATATTAATAGGAATTATATTTTTATCTTCTAGTATTGGAATTACTAGCTTTACTAAAAAAGATTTAACATTATAAAAAAAGAGAAGATTCCCCCCCCCGCTACCATAAACACGGACTAAAATTTTTCAATATTATAACAGGATTGTTTTCTGAATTGTACAGGAGACAATCCTTTTAATTTTTCCTTTATTCTTATGTTGTTATATCAATAAATATATTTATGAATTCTTTTAGTTAACTCTTCTACTGAATTATATTTTTCACCATAATAAATTTCTTGCTTTAATAAACCAAAGAAGTTTTCTATAATAGCATTATCTAAGCAATTACCTTTTCTAGACATACTTTGTGTTATGTTATTTTCTTCTAGTTTTTTAGCTCAACTAATGTGCTGATAATGAAATCCCTGATCAGAATGAATCAACAAACCATTTGTATTTTTAACCTTTTTAAGTGCTTTGTCTAGCATTAAATTTGTTAGGTTTAAGTTAGGATTAGTTTGAATTGAATATGAAATAATTTCATCATTGTAAAGATCAATAATTGGTGATAAATATAACTTTTGACCATTAACTTTAAACTCTGTTACATCAGTGCATCAAAGTTTGTTTGCTTGTAAAGAATGAAAATTTCTTTTTAAAACATTATCTGCAATTTTTCCAACAGTTCCTTTATAAGAACTATATCTTCCATTTTTTGTTCTAAATTTGATACACTGAACACCAAGCTCTTTAGTTAACCTTAAAATTTTTTTGTGATTAACAATATATCCTTTTGATTCTAAAGCTATTTTTAGCCTTCTATACCCATATGTTTCAAATGATTTGCTAAAAATATCAACAATCATTTCCTTTAATTCTTTGTCTTTATCTATTGTGTTTTCTAACTTATATTTTCATTCATAAAAAGAAGATTTAGGCAGCTCGGCTATTTTTAAGAGAATAGAAATTTTAACTTTTTTATGTGTTTTTAGTAATTCTAAAACTACTTTTGTTTTTTCCTTGTTGATTTTTCTTTTGTCAACAAGGTGTGGAACTTTTTTCAGAATTCAGCCTCCAACTTATAGTATTCCACTTTTTCTTTTAATTCTTTAATTTGTTGTTCATTATTGATTTTTACTTGTGATTTCTTTATTTTAGCTGGTTTTTTATTAGGGTTTTTCATAATTTTCTTAGGTCTTCCTATATTATTATTTAACCCTAAAAATCCATATTCTCTATATTTTTTAACTCAACCAGCTATAGTTGATGAATAAATAATATTAAACTTTTTTGCGACCTCATCATATGAGTGATTAGTTTCAAGTTTATATAATACAACTTCTAGTTTTAGCTTTGCACTATAATAAGGCTTTTTTTCCTTATTAATTAGTCCTTCTATTCCAAACGTTTCAAATCTATTAACTAAACTTTCTACAGTCCAAACTGAAACATCATATTTATTTGCTAAATAAATACTCTTTTTTATATTAAGTTTTTTAGCTTCTTTAACAATTTTTAACTTTTTTTCTAAATTTAATTTAGACATATAAAAACCCCATTTCCTGGATTTTAGTCCGGAATATGGGGTTCGGGAGAATTTGTCATCTTCTCTTTTTTTATCAATCTTGTTTTCTAGATGCTTTTTGTTTTTTAATAAGTTTATAAGATAAAAAACCAGCTCCAATTAAAACTACAACTCCAGCTAGAACTCCTCCAACTGTTTCAGCAATTTTATGAGTATTTTTGTATTCTATAACAACAGTATCACTTTTATTTGTTTTTAAAATAATTGTTGCTTTTTTACTTCCAATTTTAATATCAACATCAGTTTCTTTAAGTTTTTTATCATTTTCTAGTTTATTAACTTCATTAACTCTTTTAATAATTTCACTAGCTGTTGGTGTTTTATTAAAACTACCAAGTTTTGTATTTTTTATTAAATTAGCTAGTGTTTTAGAATTGTTTTTTTCTTCTTTTTTAGCTTCAGATTTTAAAACAATACTATTAATATCATTATTAATAATCAAACTAGAACTTAAAAACATACTAGTAGAAATTGATACTAAGATAGCTAGAAAACTTAATATTTTTTTCAAAAAATCACCTCTATTTTTAAAATAATTTTCTTAATTATTATTTTATATTCACAAACTATAGAAAATCAATTTATATTTTAAGGTTATTTTATTTTTGAATTACTTTAGTTTGCTTTAAAATTTTTGATGTTTTTGAAGTAATTAAATTATTAATTAAAAATTGAGCTGTAAATAAATAAATTCAAAATATTACCATTACTAAAGTGTTAATACCAGAAATTAAACTACTATATTCTATTACTTGTTCAGATTTAGCAAATAATGCAACAAAATTAGCTCCAGTTGTAATTGTTCAAATAAATCCAGGTAAAACTATGTTATTAACTATTAGTTTTACTGATAGTTGTTTTCCTGATCTATAGTTATCAACTAAAGTTGCTAACGCATACATTACTAAACAAGTTGTTAACACTAAATAAGCTAAAGCACCAAATCATTTAGTCATTAATGGGGCTGTAAAAGGTTGAGCAATATTTCCAACTTGAGCAATTCCAACACAACCAGCAGTTAATGTCATAAATGCTAATAATAATAATGAATAATAAGTAATTGCAGGCTTAATTAATATATGTTTATTAATTTTGTAATCTTTTTTAAAGAAAATATAAAATCCATGAAAAATGATTGCAAAAATTACTCACAACATAATAAATGAACCAATTGTAACTAAAGCAGTAATGTTTGAAGAGTTTTCAGTAATTAGTTGTAATAAAATACCACTAATTATTCCAGATAATAAGATACTTGGAAGTAAAGCAAATAGTAAGAATAATGAAAAACGGGAAATCTCTATACTAAAGATTTTTCATCCCAACTTCTTAGAATCTTTAGACATTGCTTCATAATATTTAACAAAATATCTTGAACTATAAGAAGAGTATTCAAATCCACGTTTTATGTCATAAAACATTTCATCTCCTCTTCCATTATTCATTGCACGTCTTTTTTCTTTAAGATACATTTCTTGAATTGATTCTAGTACTGAAATACAACCATTTTTAAATACTGTGACATCACCAAATTTAATTAGTGTTTTATAAATTTCATTCATTAAATTAGTTAAAAATACAGGTTTAAATGCTAGTGATGAATATGATGAGTAAGCTGTTTTAACTCCTTCAAAATCACCTTCACTAATTTTTGTTTTTAAATTTTCAACAAATTCAATAGTTTTACTATAGTTAAATAAAACATTCATATTTCTATTTTTTAAATATGATTTAATGCCAATAATTGTATTAAATAATAATTGTTTTAATAAAGGTATAAACATTGCAAAAACCCCTCCAACTAAAATAAGTTTAAAAGGACTTAGTAATGTATATAATAATGAGTCTGGAGCCATAAATCCAGTTAATTTATAACCAGACTGATTAATGGCGTTAACTCAATCTGTTCATGATGTTGATCCATTAAAAGCAGCTACTTTTTTTCCTCATTCACTACTTTCACCTAATTTTTCAATTAAAATAGTCTTTCAATTATTAACTCATGCAGAAGTTGAAGTCATTAGTGAGAAAAATGAATCTTTACCATCATTTTTTACACCTCTAATTGCATAAATAGCAACCCCGTCAAGTCAAGCTGAATAACCAAAATAAATTACTGCAACAACTAATAAAATGATTGTTAATTTAACGGTTTTTTTCATTTAAACTCCTTTTCTACAAAAATGATTATATAATTTTGTAAAATAAAAAAGGTATTTTCTACCTTTTTACTCAATTACAATATTGACAATTCGATCAACAACTGCTATATATTTTAAATTTTTATGATCTTTAATAAATCTGATAATATTTTCGTTTTCTTGTGCTAATTTTATTAAAATTTCTTTATCTGTTCCTTTTTCAACTTCAATTGTTGATCTTAATTTTCCATTAACTTGTAAAGCAATAACAACAGTATTTTTAACTATTTTAGTTTCATCAAATTCTGGTCAAGTTTGTAAAGTTACACTAGTTCTATTTCCTAATTTTTCTCATAATTCTTCAGCTAAATGTGGAGAAAATAAACTTAACATTTTTACAAAACCTTCAATATATGGTTTATAAACTGTAGATAATTCTTCTTTATAAATTGCATTTACTAAAACCATTAACTGACTAATTGCTGTATTAAATTTCAATTCTTTAATCATTTGAGTTACTTTTTTAACTACATCATTATAAACATAATCTAACTTATGATTATTAGTATTACTAAACTCAACTTTATTAATCATTCTATAACAACGATTTAATCATTTCAAACTAGCATCTAATCCGTCAAAACTTCAAGGTAAGCTAGCATCTAATGGACCCATAAACATTTCATACAATCTTAAAGCATCAGCACCATGTGTATCTATTACATCATCTGGATTAATAACATTTCCTCAAGATTTAGACATTTTTCTATTATCAGACCCTAATATCATTCCTTGGTTGAATAATCGTTGAAATGGTTCACTTGTTGGTAATAATCCTAAATCATATAAAAAATGGGTTCAAAATCTAGAATATAGCAAGTGACCAACAGCATGTTCTTGACCACCAATATACAAATCAACTGGTAATCATTTTTCTAGTCTTTTTTTAGATTCATCACCAATTAAATCAATTAAGTTATTTTTTGAATTAGCTAAAACATAAGCAATAAAGTATCAACTTGATCCTGCTGATTGAGGCATAGTATTAGTTTCTCTTTTATATTCTCTATCACCAATTTTTACATTTACTCAATTTTTAACATTAGCTAAAGGACTTTCACCAGTATTAGTTGGTTTTATATAATCAGTCTTTGGTAAAGTAATTGGTAAATTGTTATCTTCAACTAAGATAATATTGTTATCTTTATCATATAAAACTGGGAATGGTTCACCATAAAATCTTTGTCTTGAAAATAACCAATCTCTTAATTTGTAATTAGTTTTTTTCTTACCTAAATTATTTTTTTCAATATAATTATGAATTACTTGCAAACTTTGAATTCTATCAAGATCATTTAAAAAGTCTGAATTAATGTGTTTTCCTTCACCAACAAAAGCTTTAGATTGATCTTTTGTACTAATTACAAATCTAATTGGTAAGTTAAACTTAGTAGCAAAATCCCAATCTCTTTTATCATGAGCAGGAACAGCCATAATAGCTCCTGAACCATAATCATTTAAAACATAGTCACTAATTCAAATTTGAATTTGTTCTTTAGTTAATGGATTAATAGCATAACTACCAATAAATACACCTGTTTTAGTTTTTGATTCATCTTTTCTTTCAATTTCAGATTTATTTGCAGTTAGTTCAATATATTTTTTAACTTCATTTAATTTATTTGGTGTTGTTAGTTTTAAAACAAGTTCATTTTCTGGAGCTAAAACAATATAAGTTGCTCCAAAAACAGTATCAGCTCTAGTAGTAAAAACTGGAATGTTTATATCATTTGATTTAAAGTTTATTTCACATCCTTCAGATTTACCAATTCAATTTCTTTGCAATTCTTTTACAGAATTTGGTCAATCTAAATTATCTAGACCTTTTAAAAGTTTGTCTGCATAATCAGTAATTTTTAAAACTCACTGACGCATTTTTCTCTTAACTACAGGATGTTCTCCTCTTTCACTAACCATTAAACCGTCTTTTTCAATAATTTCATCATTTGCTAAAACAGTCCCTAGTTCTTGACATCAATTAACATCAATATTTCTATTTTCAGCTAAACCCTTTTTATAAAGTTCTTTAAATATTCATTGTGTAACTTTATAGTAATTTGGATCAGCTGTGTTAATTTCTTTATCATAATCATAACTAAAACCCATTTTAACAAGTTGAGCTTTAAAATTTTCAATATTTTTTAAAGTAAAGTCTCTTGGGTCATTTCCTGTTTTTAAAGCATATTGTTCAGCTGGCAAACCAAATGCATCTCAACCAATTGGGTGTAAAACATCATAACCTTGCATTCTTTTAAATCTACTATAAACATCAGTTGCTGTATATCCTTTAATGTGACCAACATGTAATCCAGCTCCACTTGGATAAGGAAACATATCTAAGACATAAGCTTTTTTGTGATTACTATCAGTAGTTTTATAAACATTATTTTCTTTTCAATATTTTTGTCATTTTTTTTCAATGGCTTTGTGTGAAAAATCCATATGTTAACTCCTTTACTATAATTAATTAAAATTGTTATTAAAATGTTTAAGTAAGAAAATGAATAACTATTTATTAATTATATAAAAAAGTAAAAAAAAAAAAACACCAATTGGTGTCAAAATTAATATTCATATGGTCGGAATAATTGGACTTGAACCAACGACCTCTCCGTTATCAGCGGAGTGCTCTAACCAGCTGAGCTATATTCCGGATAACAAGATAATATTATATTTTTTTTGTTATAAATTCAAGATGTTATTTAAATTTTTAAATATTATTTTGTATTGTTTCTTTTTTAATAGTTTCAACTATAAATGTCGATTGCTTTAAATCTCTTCTAACAATTATAGCATATTTTTGATCGTTTATAGTAATTGAAACACTTTGAGAAATAATTAAACCTGAATTTTCTTTTTTAGTTTCACTAAATTCAAATTTATTAAATCTTTGATCACTAAAATGTTTTTCTAGACTAGTTGTAAAGTTTGGTTTCTTATTTAAGTTTATAATAACATTGTTTAAAAGTCCAGCAAATCATTTCAAGCTATCTTGATTTTTTGCTTTATCACTTGGAATTAGCTTATTAAATAAAAGATCTATTAATGAATTTGAATTTTCTTTCATCCCTTCATCAGTTAAACCTATAACTTCTTTAAATTTATTGGGATTTTCTAAAATAATAGAAAATAAATTTTTTTTGCCTTCTTTTCCATTATTTCATTTATATTTGTACTCAAAAATACCTTTTACAAAATTCTTTAAAGAAATTATACTAAACCCATAAGCTTTGTCAAGATCTTTTAGTTTTAAATCAGATGAATCTGAGTTAGAAATTTCATTTAAAATTTCAGTTATAGATTTATCTAGATAATAACTACCAAAATTAGGATAAGTATCTACTCTAATAAAATCTGATAATTTTATACTAAATAAATTTTGAAGATTTAAGTGAATATTATTTGGAAATATATTTCTTAAACTAATGGCAACTTTTTTAAAATAGGGGAATATAAAATTTAAGGCTGCTGGAATTTTAATATTAAATTTTTCTAAAACTAGTTTTGTTACAGAATCATTTGTTAGTGCTGCAATAGTATCAAATGTTTGTTCAACATTTTTATCATATATATACTCAAAGAAATTTTCACCAAGAATTGGAATTAAACTTTTAATACCTGATTTGACTAAAGAAAAAGTAGGTTCATTTTTAATAAAATTATCTATTTTTGTTGAAATATCATCAAATTTAACAAATTTTTCTAATAATGTCTTAATAAAATTGATTGTTTCATTATTATCTTTAAGTAAACTTTTTAATAGTTCATCTAGCTTTAAATTTTTTAATATTATAGAAATATTTTCTATAACTTTAACAAAGTTATCATCAATAATTGGTTTATTTGATACAAAAGAATCAATGATTAAATTTAATAATGAAATAAAAACATCTGCAAGTCCTTTTTTTAAAAATAATTCGCTTTCAAAGAAATTTTTAAGATCTATTTTTTCTATATATGTTTTAGCAATACTAAAAATTGGACTATCAAATTTCAGATTTTTAAGCTTAATATTTGAAAGTGATTCAAATAATATAGCAACTAAAAATGTTTGAAATCCATTTAATTTAATTTCTTTTATAGTATTATTTTGACTTCCATTAAACTCAAAAAATAAACTATTATAATTTTGACCAACATTTGTTCCACTATTTTCGCTTCCAGAACTAGTAGTACTATTTTCATTTTTATATTTGTTTTCTATATATTTTCCAGAAAATAAAATAGCAGCAAATTGTCTTAATCTGTACGCATTTCCTTTTTTGTTTACACTACCTAGATAATAATTTAGTGTATCTATTAAATATTTTAAATTTAAAGTTGTTTTAGAATTAGAACCAGATGATCCGTTATTATTAAGACTAGATATTTTTTTACTAGAAGTAGAACTTGCAGATGAACTAGAACCATTAATATTATTTATTCCATATAGTTCTTTAATAAAATCAGTATTTTTTTTGCTTTTATTAAATATATTATCACTTGATATATTAAATTTTTCTTTTCTAGTTTCATCAAACAAACTAAAAAGATATTGGAATAATTCTAATCCTCTAATTAAACTTGCAGCTACTTTAATATGTCTTTTAATATTATCTGGAATAATTGGTTGATTATTATTAGTATTATTAGAAATTATATTTACTGATGGAATTACACTTGTTTTATTATCAAATTTTCTTATTTTTCTTATAAATGTTTTTGATGTTTCTCATAACTTAACATTCAAACCATTATTAGGTTTAACTTCTGCAGACACTAAATTATAATCTTTATCTAAAATACCATTAATACCATCTAAAATATTTAAAAGAGCTAAGTTATTTAACTCAGATAATTCAAAATCTTTATATAAAGTTAAAGCATCAAATGTTTCAATTTCTTTATTTAACTCTTCTAAAAATTTAGGATTAGAAAAAATAGCATTTAAAATAGTTGTTATAATGTCTTTACTTATTTTTAAATTGTTAATAATATCAGCAAACTTATTGTTAATATCAAAATTTTTACCTAAATCAAGTATACCAACAATACCAGCACTACTTAAATTTTCTAAAATAAGAGAAATAGCACCACTAATTTGTTCACTAGTTAATCCAAATAAAGTTTTTGGTAATACAGAAGTTAAAAAATCAGTGTCAGTTCCTTTAATGCCATCTAAATTAATATTTTCATTTTTTTTAATAATTAAAGATTTGCCAAAATAATTTTCAAGAGCATCTTCAAAATCAGTTGATAAAGTAATTTTGTCTTTAACTTCAGCGTTTATATTATAGTTTTTTGCTTGTTGAAAAAAGTTTTTATTATTAAAATAAGATTTTAAAAACTCAAAATTATAGCCATAATAATCAGCTATAGCAACTTGTTTTAAAAGTGTTGCTGAAACTGTTTTAATATTATTTAATGAATTATTTGTAATTGTAACCTTATTATTATTGTTATTATTTGTATTTATAGATGGAGTTATAGTTTTTTTACAAGCTAAAACTGTAGAAAATACACCAGTACTTACTAAAGTTAACGAACTAAAAATAGCAAGTATTTTTCTCATAAAAACTCCTTATTTAATATTGACAATTATAAAAATTATAACATATTAGAAATATCTTACTTGTGATAGTATATTCTTGGCAAAATAACTATAAGTTCTATGACATATTAATTTTATCTTAAAAAAATAAAAAGCAACATTTTTATGTTGCTTAAAAGAGATTAACGTTTTGAGTATTGAGGTGCTCTACGTGCTCCACGTAAACCATATTTTTTACGTTCTTTAATACGAGCATCACGAGTTAATAACCCTTGATCTCTTAATAATTTTCTATAATCTTCACTAGCTTGTAATAAAGCTCTAGCAATACCTAATCTAGTTGCACCTGCTTGACCTGTAAACCCACCACCAATTACTTTAACAATAATATCAAAATCTTTTAAAGTATTAGTTGCTACTAATGGTTGTTCTAAATCTTGAACTAAAGTAGCATATGGGAAAAATTCTAATGCTGGTTTTCCATTTACTGTAATCAAACCTGAACCAGGAGTTAAAATAACTTGAGCAATTGAAGATTTTCTTCTACCAGTTCCTCTGTAAATAACTTTATCTTTAAACATTATTTAACATCTCCTTTTTTAGTTGAAATTTCTAAAACTTCAGGTTTTTGTGCAGCATATGGATGTTCAGATCCTTTAAATACATGTAAAGCTCTATATTGATTTGAACCTTGAACATTTTTTGGAAGCATTAATCTAATAGCTCTTTCTAAAATCTTAGTAGGATCTAGTTCTCTTTGAACTGAAACACTTCTTTTTTTCAATCCACCAGGATGCATTGAATGATGGTAGTAAAATTTATTAGATTCTTTTTTACCAGAAAAAATTGCTTTTTCAGCATTAATTACAATAACGTGATCTCCATTATTAATATGTGGAGTAAAATCAACTTTATGTTTTCCTCTTAAAATAAGAGCAACTTGAGTTGCTAATCTACCCACAGTTTTATTTTCTGCATCAACAATGTATCATTTTTTATTAATGTCTTTTGCAGAAATCATAGTAGTTTGTTTCATTTTTGCTAACTTCCTTTAATTGACTTGTCCGGGGTCTTTAAAGTGTGATAAGCATTAATTTATTATATATAAACTTATAGTGTTTATCAACATAACAACCTAAAATACAAGCAATTAATTATTTTAAATATCATTATCTTTTAAAGTTAAAGTTGCATCAGTTTTATAAATTGAATTAAATCCAACAATTAAAGTAATTAAATAAATTCCACTAACTGCAAAAATTACAACAAAAGGTAGTCAAATTGGAAAAATAATCGGAAGAACTATAAATGAATATAATGATTTAATAGTTGAATCAAAAATAAACCAACCACTAACAAATCCAATTACTAACATATTAGCAATAACTATAAAATACATTCCTAAAATGTTTTCTGTAATATATTTATTTGAATAACCTAAAACTTTTAAAGTAGCAATAAACCTAACATTGTCTGAAATAATTAAAGAAGTAGTTAATAAAATAATTATAAATACAATCATTAATATTGTAATAATTGCTAAAACTAACGTTAACATTACTAAACTAGAAATTTGATCTAGAATTTGTTTTGTAATTTGAATTGGAGTAATAGTTTTAATAACTCCTTGTCCAATTCCATCATAAACAATTTTATTTTCTAAATGTTGTCCATTTAAACTAATAGGATTATAATCAGCAATTTTTGAATAAGTTGAAACTATTGTATCTAAATTACCAATATCATTACTTTTTGAATATTTATAATTAAAAATCGGAAATTGATTATCAAAGATTTGTAAAACTTTTTTAGCTACATTATGATTAGGGTTTTTAGAATCATTAATAAATTGTTCAACAAATTGATCATAACTATAATCAGTTAAAGACTTATTATTTAAATCTAAAGTATTTTTTAAAACTTGTTTTGCTTGAGTTGTTGAAAAAGTCTTATTTCACTGAGGAGCAAAAATATCTCTTCATCAAATTTGTTTATTTTGTTTATAATTTAAAATATTTTGAGCATCATCTTCTTTAATTCAAGCCATGCTTTCATTATAACCATTATGAATACCAACTATTTTAAATTCTTTAGTTTGACTTTTATTTGCAATTTTAAGTTTATTTTCTAAATAACTTTGATAATAACTAGTAATATCTGAAAAATTATTTAAAGACAAATAATTATCATTAGTTTTAACTTTTAAATTATCTGTAGTAATTTGAGATCTTTGAACAAAACTATTAAATTTATTATCTTGTTTCATAGATCAATCACTAGTTTTAAAAACAGTAGTTTTATTATTTTCTACATATTGTAGTTCATTTTGTAAAACATTTAGTGAAATTTTATCATTAGTATTTAAGTTCAATCTTTTTGCTATAGTTTGATTAATGATAATACTATTTTTATCTGAATCAAATAATTTTTTAATTAAATCATTTTTATTTTCATCATATAAATCAATATAATCATGATTGTTTAAAATTCCATAAATTTTAAATGAATGTTTATTATCTAATGTTTTTACATTTAATAAAGTTCCTAGTTGCTCATAATTTTTATTAAAAGGAGCTAAGTTAAATCCTAAAGTGTAATCTTTATTACTATTGTATGAAATCTTTAAGTTTTGTTTTACAAAATAAGGAGCACGTGAATAAGCTGCTTGAATTAAAGCTTGATCATCTCTTTTATAAAACATTATACTAAATCATAAAAATAGTTTTGCAACCAAATCTTTTAAATCATCTAATTTATATTTTTTATTAATAAAATCAGAAGCTGAAATATCTAAAAATTGATCTGATATAGAATTAGATTTATTTCACTTATTATCTAAAATATGATAAAGCCCCAATCTAGATTTACTATCTGTTAGTTTAAACTCTTTTAATATGTTAGCTTTAAAACTATCATTTGATAAACTAGATTTGCTTATTGATAATAAATCAGAATTCAAAATATCTTCATAAGCTTTAGTTTTTAAAGTAATTTGCTCATTTTTAATTTGATTAAACTTATTAATTTTTAAATTTTCATTGTCTTTTAAATCAAAACTATTAACATAGTTTTTATTAATAGCTAAACCAATACTATTAGTATAAGTTGCATAAAATTGTTGTAAATATTTAAATTGATTTAATAATGTTTCAAATTCACTTGATTTTGTTTGTTTTAAATTACTAATTAAATTAATATAATCAGGTCAGTTTTTTAATAAAATAAAGTTTATTGAACTAGGAGAAGCTGATAAACTAGCAATATATTTAAAATATTGTTTTGTTAAAGCAATGTCTTGAGCTTGTAATAATTTCATATTTGCTAAAGCCAAGTTAATTGAATCAACTTCTTGTTTATATTTTAAATCAATATCTAAACTATAATAAGCATTATTAAAAGTTTGATCTAAATAATCTTTAATAATAGTTTCTAAATCATAACTTTGATTTTTACTAGGTAAAGAAGTGGCTAAATAAGAATCGTTGTTTTTAATAATATCATAAGAATTTTTAGATTTGATATCTGGATTAAATACTCTTATAAAAGAAAAAGGATTATTATAAGTTGGTTGGCTATATTCAACAACTTGATTATACTTAACTCCATTATAAGAATAAATCTTGTTATTTTTTAATAAATTTGGTGAAACAAAAGAAATAGTAAATAAAATTGTAGCAATTAAAACAACAAACCCAACTCCAGTTAGTTTAGAACCAGAATCAACTAATAAAGCAGCTCTTAAACGATGATTAAACTTTCTTTTATTAGATAAACTTTTAACTAAACTACCTAGTTTTGTAATTTTTTTAGCACTTCTATTTTCTAATAAATTAATTGCTCCTTTTTTCATAATTAAATAAGCAATTAAAAATGAAATTGCTGAAATAATTAATCACATAAAAATTAAATTATTTAAAAATCCAATTCAATCAAAGCTAAAAACCCCATAATCTAAACTAAAGTAATTAGCAAATTTATTAATAATAATAATTGAAATTAAACAAGATAAAATATATCCTAAAATTCCACCTACAATGCTTGTAAAAAATGGCATCATCACATAATTAAATACCATTTGACGCTTTTTATACCCAATTGCTCTCATTGTTCCTATTTGACCACGAGAATTTAAAATTTGTTTTTTAGTGATTAAAAAAGTAGTATATAAAACAACACTAATAACAGCTAGTAAAACAGCAGCAGAATAAATATTATAAGCACTAATAGTTTTTTTAATAACACTAGTTCTTGAATTAAATCTATAATTTGAATCTTCTAATTTATAAATTCATTTGCTTTGTGTTCTTTTATTAATTAATTCATTAAAATATTGATTCATTCAATCAATAATCTGATCATTTAATTTATGTTCTGTTTTTAATGAATAAAATGATTCTCATTCATTATTTGAACTCACAACTAACTTAGAACTAGTCGAATCATACCTATAAAAACCATCATCTTGTTTAATTAAGCCAAATCTTGATGGATCAACATAAATAATTCCTTCATTTAAACGATTAGGAATTGGTGAATAAGCATTAATTGTTGGAAAAATAAAATCAGCAGAATTTGCAAATCCAACTACTTGGTATCAATCAAAACTACTTGCATATTTAATCTGATAAACACCATTAACATCAGTTAATCCTTGTTTTGTAATTTTATTAATATCATTAAATTGTTCTTGACTAGTTTGTTTATTATTTAATGAATTTACTAATAATTGATCGCCTAAAACATCTTTTTGAAATCTAATAATATCATTAATTTTTATATTATGTTTTTTAGCATAAATTGGATCAATTACAACTTCTTTGTTTGAATTAATATTTCTACCTTTAACAATTACTATTTGATCAACTTTATTATTAGTTAAATATTGTTTTGAAATAGCTTTTAATGTTTGTAAATTATTTAAAGATTTAACTTGTTTAAATTCACGTGATTCAGTTCTTGATCAATCAAATTTAAAATTGTATCTAGAATATAGTTTTTCATTTAAACGATTAATATATTGTTGTTGAGCTTGAATTTGATTATTAGAAGTAATTAAACTAGTTGGTAAATTTTCATATGGATCTAATTTTAAAACTAAATTATGTTGATTAGAATTAGTAATCAAATTATCATATCTATTTAAAACTCTTGAGTTAATTGCTGATATTAAAGACATAATTAAACTCATAATCATTACTAATAAAACTAAACCAAGTAATTGCGATTTATATTTAAAAGAGTTTTTTAAAGAGTTTTTTAAAATAAGACCCAGTCATTTATCTCTTTTTTGATATTTAGTTTTCATAATTATTCCTTTTTAATCTGATTTTTTAATATGATAATTTAAACAGTCGTTCTTTTTTATTATATCAATATAGTAAAAAAACACCATTTTTGTTACAAGTAACAAATTAGGTGATTTATAAAAACATTTATTTAAATTTAATTTGTTGCAAAACTAAACCCTTTGCTTCAATAATAAAAGGTGTTTTTTTACCAATGCCTTGCAACATTTCAATCAAAGTATTAACATTAATTTTATAATTTAAATAAGCATTTAAACAATTTGCAATAATAATTCTTATTTGATATCTAATAAAACCTGTTGCTTTAAATTGAATCACAACTTTATTATTAATTCTTAATACTTTAATATCATCAATAATTCTTTTTGTTTGATAATTATCTCACTCATTTTCTTTTAAACCAGAAAATAATTTAAATTCATGTTCACCAACAAAAAGGTTAAAGATTTCTTGCAATTTTAAAATATCTATTTTTGAGTGTTTTCAAAAATATTCATATCGATTAGTAAAAATATCAAATTTATAATCATTAATATAATAATTATAAATTTTATACTCAACTTCTCTTATATTAAAATCAGAATTTACAAATTTAGCATTTAAAATTCTAATATCTTTAGGTAAAGCTTTATTTATAGCTTTAATAAACTTTTCTAAAATTGGAGTAAAATAAATTATTAATAAAACTTTTTGATCTAAAGCATGAACATTAGCATCAGTTTTGCTAGCTCCAATTGTTTTAAACTCACTAGTTTTAATTACTTTTTTAATAGCTTTATTTAAAACAGTTTGAATACTTATAGAATTAATTTGATTAATTCATCCATGATAATTACTTCCATCATAGCACAAAGTTAATAAAATACCTATTTTCATTTTAATATGTTACTAGTGAATCAATGTGATTAATATGTCAGTTAGTAAATACTCCACTTGGATTCAAACCATAAACCATCATAAAAACAGCAAAACTAATACCTAATACAAATAAAATAAAATCAATTAGTCTTGGTTTAAATTGAACAAATCTAGTTCTTGAAGCGTTTGGATCATAACCTCTAGCATCCATTGCATAAGCTAAATCTTCAGCTTTTTGAAATGATGAAACTAATAAAGGAATAATTAATGAGGTTAAACTCTTAACTTTATCTTTAAATTTTCCATTTTTAATATCAATTCCTCTACTTGCTTGAGCTTTCATAATTCTTCCTGCTTCATCAATTAAAGTTGGAATCATACGTAAAGCAATTGAAATAATCATTGACAAAATATAAACTGGAGCTTTAATTAATCTTAGTGGTGATAGCAAATCTTCAATAGCTAATGTTAATTGTAATGAAGGAGTTGTACCTGTTAAAATACAAGTTAATGTAATCATTAAATAAATTCTCATTCCCATTACTAAAGCACTATATAAAGCTTTTTCACTAAATCAAAAAACTTTTCAATTAAAAAAATATCCAATAGGTTGCAAGTTTTTAATATTTTCTAACTTATCGTTTTGTAAAATATTAACAGCATTAACATCTAATTGTCCAATTAATGAATTACTAGTTTTTGTTCAAAAAATCTTATTAGTATTACTTGTAGTTCATTTTGAAATTTCTTCAATTGTTTGATTTGAAGGGTGAATGAAAAAAAAGTTCATAATTACAATAATTACAAAAATAAAACTAACAGGAACAAATAATCTAATTAACATTTTAAAACTTAATTGACTTAATGCAAAAACACTAATAATAACTACACTAATAATCAAATATCCAGTAAGACCAATAGGAAAAAAAACAGAAACAATTAAAACTATAATCATAAATAGTTTCATTCTAGGATCCATTTTATGAATGACTGAGTTTTTAGGAATATATCTACCAAAAGTAATTCTCATAATTTGGCCTTTCTATTTTAATACTTTAGCTAATTCACTAGCAAATTCTTCAATTGTTCTAATATTTTTGTTTAATAAGTCAATCCCTTTGTTCTTTAATTTATACATTAATTGATAAAGCTTTGGTGGATCTATTTCAATTTTTGTTAATAGTTCAATGTTTGAAAAAATCTCAAATGGTGAACCAATATCAATTACTTTTCCCTCGTGCATAACAATTACTTCATCAGCGATTCTTAGTACTTGATCCATATTATGAGTAACCATAATAATACGTTTTTTATATTCTTTATTTAATCTTTCAAATAAATTAATAAAGTCTTCTTCACCTTTAGGATCTAAACCTCCAGTTGGTTCATCTAAAACAAGTGTGTTACCATCCATAGCAATAATTCCAGCTAAAGCTACACGTCTTTTTTGACCACCAGATAATTCAAAAGGAGAACGTTTAACATAATCTTCAGGTAGTTGAACTAGTTTTAAAAGTTCAGGAACCTTTTTATAGGCTTCTTGCTTATTTTCACCTAAATTAACAGGACCAAAAGCGATATCTTTTTCAATAGTTTCTTGAAATAATTGATATTCAGGAAACTGAAAAACTAAACCTATTTCTTTTCTTAAACGCTTAACTTCTTTAATTTTTTTAATATTTGCAGGAATAGCATAATCACCAACGATTGTTTGTCCAGTTTCAGTAATTATTAGTCCGTTTGTTAATTGGATCATTGTTGATTTACCAGAACCAGTAGTTCCAATTACACAAGTAACTTTATTTTTTTTAAATTTTAAACTAGTATTATTTAAAGCTTTAAATTCAAAAGGAGTTTTTTTTGCATAAGTATATGAAACATTATCTAAAATAATATCTTTTGAAAAATCCATTTTTTGTTGCTTTTGATTTTTATTATTTATTTTTTGCATATTTGTTCTACCAGCTCATCTATATTTTGTGTACTTGCAATTTTAATTCCTTTTTTTTCTAACTCTTCTCTAACCAAACCAACAAAAGGCACATCTAATTGAATATTTCTTAAAAATTCTTTATCTTCAACTATATCTAATGGTTTAGCAACTCTAACTAGTTTTCCATGATCTAAAACAATTACTTTATCAGCATTTAAAATTTCATCCATATCATGAGTAATTGAAAGAATAGTTTTAGTTCTAGTTTCTCTTAATTGAACCATAATTTCTTTAATTTCTCTTTTTCCTTTTGGATCTAACATACTAGTAGCTTCATCAAAAATCATAATATCTGGATCTAAAGCCAAAGTTGAAGCAATTGCCACTCTTTGTTTTTGACCACCACTTAAATTTAGTGGCTCTTTTTTTAAAGCTCACTCCATACCAACTTTTTTTGCTGAATCTAAAATAATATCTGGCATTTTTTTAGGATCTACTCTTTTATTTTCTAATCCAAATGCAATATCAGCTTCAACAGTTGAACCAATAAATTGATTGTCAGGATTTTGAAAAACAATCCCTAAAAATTTTCTAGCCTGTTCAATGTTATGATCATGAACAATATTTCCAAAAATTCTAATTTCACCTTGTTGAGCATTTAAAACACCAATTAAAATTTTAGAAATAGTTGATTTTCCAGAACCATTATGACCAATAATAGTTACATACTCACCTTGGTTAATAGTAAATGAAACATCATCTATTGCATTAGGAAATTCAGGTCCATACTTAAAAGATAAATTTTTTATTTCAATAGCAATATCATTAAGTTTTTTAAGTTTAATACTTTTACCTTGACCATTAATAGCTTCTTTAAATTGTATTAACATACTTTTAGCATTCTCAACTTCAAGTTGGGCTTTTTTAATATCGTCTTGATTATTAGATGATTTAATTTTTTTATACATACTCTCAGCTAGTTTGATATTTTGTTTAAAAAGCTTAGTAGTTGCTATTATTTTATTAATTTCAATTTTTGTATTTTTTCTTTGAATTTTAATATTTTGTTTTTTTGATTTATCAATATTATCTTGACGAATTAAATTCAAATATTGGTTATTTAAATCGTTTAATTTAACAAAATAATTATTAAGAGAAATAATAGTTGCTTCTAGATCATCTTGAGATATTTTTTTAGAATTAAATTCTTCAAATATTGCTAAATTATCCATTTAAAAGCCCCGATTCTATTTGTTCATTATAATAATTATAAATTAAAAAGTATCTAAAAAAATAATAGAAATAAAAAAATAAGGTACAAAAAGACCTTATAATTTTGAGACTAGATTAATTTAATAATAACCATAGGTGCATTATCACCTTTACGGTTATCTAATTTTAAAATACTTGTGTAACCACCATTTCGATTTTCATATTTTTTTGCTAATTTATTAAACAATTTTTGTAATGCTGTTTCTTTTTTATCAGCGTCAATATCTCTTAATCAACTAGCAGCTTGACGTCTTGAATGTAAATCACCACGTTTAGCTAATGTAATCATATGATCAAAATGTCTTCTTAATTTTTTTGCTCTTGTTTGAGTAACTTCTAAACTTTCATTAATGATTAATTCAGTAGTTAAATTACGCATTAAAGCAGTTCTTCAAGCAGTATTTTGGCCACGTTTTTGAATGTATGACATAAGTTTTTACCTCCTATAATTATGATTGTCTAAATGCTAATCCTAATGAAGCAACTTTATCTTTAATTTCTTTTAATGATTTACGTCCTAGATTTCTTATTGAACCTATTTCGTCTTCATTTTTAGTAACTAATTCTCTTAATGTATTTATTCCAGCACGTTTTAAACAATTTAAACTTCTTTGTGTAAAATCTAATTCTTCAACTGTTCTATCTAATTCTTTATCATCAGTTTGATTTACACCAATAACTTCTAATACACTGATTTCGCGATTTAGATCAATAAAGAATTCTAGATGAGCAACTAAAATTTTAGAAGCAATACTAATTGCATCAATTGCAGTAATTGAACCATCAGTTGTAACTTCTAATTCTAATTTTTCAAGATCAATAGCTCTTCCAATTTTTGCTGAATCTACACTATATGCAACTTTAATAATTGGTGAGTAGTTTGAATCAATTGTAATCATTCCTGGTTCAATATTTTTTTCATTTTTATTATCTTTAAAAGTCTTATAACCACGTGAATTTTTAGCATATAAAACTAAATCTAAAATTCCACCCTCACTAATAGTTGCTATTAATAAATCTTGATTTAAAACTTCTACACCAGCTGGTAATTCTAAATCACCAGCATATACAGGACCTTGAATATCAGAGCGAATTTTTAATTGTACAACTTCATCATCACCATATATAGAAGTATCAATTCTTAAAACTAATTGTTTAATATTTAAAATAATTTTAGTAACATTTTCAATAATTCCTGGAATTGAAGTAAATTCATGAGTTGCCCCAGCAATTTTTATCGCATAAACACTTGCTCCGGGAGTTGCTGCTAATAAAGTTCTTCTAATCGCATTACCTAAAGTTATACCAAATCCTCTTTCTAGAGGCGATACACTAAATTTTCCGTAATTTTTATCTTGTCCTTCTTTTAAAAGAATAAATTCTGGTCTCACAAATTGTTTCATAAATTAACCTCTTGGGCGTTTTCTTGGACGCACTCCGTTATGTGGAATTGGTGTTGTGTCTTTAATTGATGTAATTTCTAAACCAGCCATTTGTAATGCTCTAATTGCAGCATCACGTCCTGGGCCTGGGCCTTTAACTTCAACAGATACAGTTTTAACACCGTTATCCATAGCACCTTTAGCTGCTGCTTCTGAAATTAATTGAGCTGCATAAGGTGTAGATTTTTTAGAACCTTTAAATCCTATTGCTCCTGCACTAGATCAAGAAAGAACATTTCCTTTTTCATCACTAACTGTAACAATTGTGTTGTTAAAAGTAGAATGAATATGCGCAATACCTTTAGGAATATTTTTTTTAATTTTTTTCTTAGCTTGTGATTTTGGATTTGCCATGATTATTTTCCCTTCTTTCTACTTTCTATTTTTTCTTATTAGCTACAGTTTTTCTTGGACCTTTAACAGTTCTTGCATTAGTTTTTGAAGATTGTCCTCTAACAGGTAAACCTTTACGGTGTCTTAGTCCTCTGTAACTTCCAATTTCCATTAAACGTTTAATGTTTAATGATACTTCTCTACGTAATTCACCTTCAGTTTTGTATTTTGAAATTTCAATAGAGATATTTTTGATTTGTTCTTCTGTTAAATCTTTTACTCTGATATCTTCAGAAATGTTTAAAGTTTTTAAAACACTTTGAGCAGTTGGTAGCCCTATTCCATAAATATAAGTTAAAGAAACAACAACTCTTTTATTATTTGGGATTTCTACTCCACTAATACGAGCCATATTCTAGGGTATCCTTTCTAATTTATTAATTAAACAATTATCCTTGTCTTTGTTTGTGTTTTGGTGTAACACAAATGATCATTACACGGCCTTTACGTCTAATTACACGGCATTTGTCACAAATTTGCTTGACTGATGATCTAACTTTCATCTTTAAAACCTCCGTATTTTTTAAAATAAAACAATAATCATTTAAATGACTTCAATTGTTTTAAAATAATTACTTACCAATTTTTCTATAAGTAATTCTTCCACGTGTCATATCATATGGTGAAATTACAATAGTTACTTTATCTCCAGGTAAAATGCGGATGTAATGCATGCGGATTTTACCTGACACGTGGGCATTAATAACTACACCATTTTCTAATTTCACTTTAAATTGGGCATTAGGCAATACTTCAACAACAGTGCCTTCAAATTCCATTTCTGTTTCTTTAGCCATCGATAATGCACCTATCTTTCTGTTTTAGTTAGTACTTCACAACCATCTTTTGTAATTAAAATTGTATGTTCAAAATGAGCTGTTGTACTATGATCAGCTGAATACACTGTTCATTTATCATCTGCAATTTTAGTTTTATAAGTACCTATTTGAACCATTGGTTCAATACAAATAACCATACCTTCTTGCAATCTAATTCCTGTATTTGGTATTCCATAATTTGGAATATAAGGATCTTCATGCAAAGCTAAACCAATTCCATGACCAGTATAATCTCTAGGAACACTAAAATTAAACGATTCAACATAATTTTGAATAATCGAACCAATTGTTCCAACTCTTATTCCTGGTTTTAATTCAGCTATTGCTAATTCTAGTGCCTGTTCAGTGACCCTTATAAGTATATCATTTTTTTTATTTTTTGCAATTCCACAAACCATAGTAAAAGCACTATCTGCATGTCATTTTTGATACATGCAACCAGCATCAATACTTACAACATCTCCATCAAGTAATACTCGATCTCTTGGAATACCATGAATCAGTTGATCATTAATTGAAATGCAAATAGTTTTTGGAAATCCTTGATAATTTTTAAAATTAGATTCACATCCGTTTTGTTTAATAAATTCTTCAAAAGCTTTATCTAGATCTAAACAATTAACACCAGGCTTAATCATTGATTTTAACAAATTTAAACCTTTTGCTAAAACTTGGCCTGCTATTTTCATCTTTTGAATTTGTTCTTGATTTTTAATTGTTATCATTAAATTTTTAATTCTCCTTTAATTTGATTAAAAACTTGTTCTGCTGATAAATTATCTGCTTTAATTTCAATAAATTTAGAATTAGTTTTAAAATAATCAATTAAAGGTAAAGTTTGTTCTTTATAAGTTTGTAGTCTTATTTTAACTTTATCTAAACTATCATCACTTCTTTTAACTAATTTAGTATTATCAAAATCACAAAGACCTTCTTGTTTTGGTTTTCTAGTTTCTAAATTAAAACTAGCCTTACATAATGGGCAAACTAATCTATTTGTAATTCTTTTAATTAAAATTTGTTCATTTACATCTATATAAAATACATAATCAATTTTTTTATTATATAAATCTAACATTTTTTCTAATGATTTAGCTTGTTCTAAAGTTCTTGGATATCCATCAAATATCAACTTGTCATTATTATATTGTAAAAATTGATTAACAATTTGATTAACAATTTGATCTGGAACATATTTACCAGCATTCATATATTCTTGACACTTTAAACCCAATGTAGTGTTTAATGAAATCTCTTTTCTCATTAAATCACCAGTTGACACTTGAATAAAATTTAATTTATTGACTAATTGTTCTGCTTGTGTTCCTTTCCCACAACCAGGTGCTCCTAATAACATAATGTTCATATATAAAATTCCTTTTTAATAGCACTATAAATGTATTTTATAATAATCTATATTCTAAACAAAATAAGATAATAAAATACTTTAGTTTATATAAAATAACAATAAAGTAAAAAAGGCATATTGCCTTTTTATCAAATATGAGATGTTTTATTCTTATTAATATTATTAGTGAATTTTTCTTTTTTCTTCTCAATAAAGTTTTGCTGAATAATTCTTCCTTTTAATTGTTGAACAGTTTGAATAGCAACTGAAATACAAATAATTAATCCAGTTCCACCAATCGCAAGATTTGATGGAAGTTGAGTTAATTTTGAAATTACATAAGGTAATAGTGCAATTATTGCTAAAAATACTGACCCAACAACTGATAACCTATTAATAATACCAGTTAAATATTTTGTAGTATCTTTTCCTGGTTTAATACCTGGAATAAATGTTCCAGATTTTTGGAAGTTTTCAGCAATTTTTTCTGGGTTAATTTGCACTTGAGAATATAAAAATGTAAATAAAACGATTAGGATTCCAAATATTGAAATACCTCACCAAGTATTAAATGATAAATAATCTCTTGTAAATATAACAAATCCACTATCTGGGTTAACTGCTTCTATAATTTGAGAAATTGTAATTGGAGTTGAGATAATTGCTGATGCAAAAATAACAGGAATAACTCCAGCATTATTTAACTTTAATGGTAAATATGGGGTGTGTTCACTAGAATCTGTTAATCCTGATCCAGTTTGTTGAATTGGAATTTTTCTTTCAGCTTCATTCATAATTACAACTGATAGAATTACTAATAAAAACACACTAATATAAATCATAAAGTTCAATAATCCTGAAAAAAAGATATTTGCTTCTTCACCAGAATTTGATACTCAATATTCAAATGTAGATTTTAAATTTGATGGCATTGAAATAATAATACCTATAAAAATTACTATTGAAATTCCATTACCAATACCCTTTATAGTTATCTGATCAGCAATTCATAGCATAAAAAATGAACCACCTAACATTACTAAAGGAATTAAAATGTAATAAAATGCTGAATTTGCTATAGCATTCGTATTATCTCAACCAGGAATAATTAATCCTTGACTTGATAAAGTAAAAATTGTTGCTTCAGCTTGCATTAATGCAAATGGGATCATAATAATTTTTGTTAATTTATCAAGTTTTTTTCTTCCTCTTTCACCAGATTTTGATCATCTTGTTAAAACAGGAATGACATCTGTTGATAAAAGTTGCACAATAATTGAAGCAGTAATATAAGGAGAAACTCCTAAAGCTAATATTGAAAATCTACCAATACTTCCTCCACCTAATGTTGAAAGTAATTGAAAAAATTGAATTCTGCTAGAATCAGTTGCAAATCTTTTATCTAAAGTTACTCCAGGAACAGTTATATAAACACCAAGTCTAATAATAATAAGAGCTAATAATGTAAAAAGAATTCTGTAAATTAAGTCTTTATTTTTTGTAAGAAAACTTGATTTAAAAGGATTTTTCTTTTTATTAGATGATTTAAAAGTACTTTTTTTATCAACTTTATTAGCAGGTTTTTTAATAACCATTAAATCACCTCTACTTTTCCTCCCAATTTCTCAATTGCACTTTTAGCTGCCTTTGAGATTTTGTTAACTTTTACATCAACTTTTTTAGTTAATGTACCATTAGCTAATATTTTAACTAATACTGAACTATTTTTAATAATTTTATGATCAATTAAACTTTCATGATTAATTACTTCTAATCCTAAAGTTTCTAAATCACTTAAATTTAAAATTGTATATTGTTTTTGATTTAATGAAGTAAATCCAACTTTTGGAAGTCTTCTAAATAATGGTGTTTGACCACCTTCAAATCCAGGGCGAACCCCTCCACCTGAACGAGAATTTTGACCTTTATGTCCTCTAGTAGCTGTTTTTCCTTTTCCAGAAGCCATACCTCTACCCACTCTAGTAGCTTCTTTTTTACTACCTGGTGTGTATTTTAATTCATTTAATTTCATTAATTATGACTCCTTTCTACTACTCAGCTGAATTTTCAGCTTCATTTTTAACCATCGGTTCAGCTATTACATCTTCTTTTTCAATTTTTTTAGAAGCCATTTTTTTAGTTGTTGATTTAGCTGGTTTTTTTTCAAAATTTTTAGTTTCAGCAGTTTTTTCAACTAACACAACTTTTTGTTTATCAAAAGTTTTACCATATCTTAACTCTTGAACTCTTTTTAAAGTTTGCATTGAACTTAGTCCTTCAAAAGTAGCTCTAATCATATTAATTGCATTATTGCTTCCTAATGATTTAGCATAAACATCTGAAATTCCTGATAATTCAATAACTGCACGAGCTGGTCCACCAGCAATAATACCAGTACCAACTTTAGCTGGTTTAATTAAAATCTTACCTGCTCCAAAAGTTCCTAAAACTTCATGTGGAACAGTTGTATTTCTTAAAGTTACACTTACTAAGTTTTTCTTAGCTTCTTTAATTGCTTTTTTAATTGCTTCTGGAACTTCATTAGCTTTTCCAGTTCCCATTCCAACTAAACCTTTTTTATTTCCAACAACTACAACTGCTGCAAATCTAAAGTGACGACCACCTTTAGTTACCTTTGTAACACGTCTAATTGTTACAACTTTTTCTTCAAATTCATCTTTTACTACTTTTTGTCTAGATGAAGGTCTTGATTTTCTTTCAAATCTTTTATTATTTTCTTGTTTTGGAGTAGAAGCTTTTTCAACATTAGAATTCATTTCTGATGATGTTTCTACTACATTCATTTCTTCAGTCATAATCTCTTCTACCCTTTCTTAAAATTTTAACCCATTTTCTCTTGCTTTTTGAGCAAAAGCTTTTATTTTTCCATGATATAAATAACCATTACGGTCAAATACTACTTGATTAATGTTAGCTGCTAAAGCTTTTTTAGTTAATTCTTCAGCAACTTTTTCAGCAGCTTGAATATTAGATTTACTCTTTAAATCCATTTTTAATGTAGAAGCAGATACTAATGTAACTCCTTTAGTATCATCAATAATTTGAGCATAGAAATTAGTATTTGATTTAAATACATTTAATCTAGGTCTTTCAGCAGTACCAACAACTTTATGTCTTACTCTGAAATGTCTACGTTTTCTAGCTTCAGTTTTAGTAAATTTCATACTTAGTAATCCCTAAGCTCTGGTACTATTTACCAGCTGCTTTCCCTTCTTTTCTAATAATAGTTTCATTTTTGTATTTAATTCCTTTACCTTTGTATGGTTCAGGTTTTCTATATGCTCTAATATTTGCTGCTACTTGACCAACTAATTGTTTATCGATTCCAGTAATAGCTAATTCAGTTGGTTTAACTGCTTGAATCACTACACCATCAGGAATTTCAAATTCAACAGGATGTGAATAACCTAAACTTAAATTTAATTTAGAACCATTAACTGCAGCTTTATACCCAACCCCAGTAATTTGTAATTCTTTTTTAAATCCTTCACTAACTCCAGTCAACATACCTTGTAGTAATGAATTAGTAGTTCCGTGTAATTGTTTTGTATGTTTTTGTTCATTTAATCTTTTAGTGATTAATTTGTTTTCTTCAACTTCAATTTTGATTAAAGGTGAAAATTGTTTTGATAAAGTTCCTTTAGATCCTGTAATTGTTACTAAATTGTTTTCTGCTATTTTAACTTCAACACCATTTGGAATTTGCAATAATCTATTACCTATACGAGACATATTAAACTCCTATTATCAAATGAATGCTAGAACTTCTCCACCAGCATTAGCTAGTCGAGCTTTTTTACCAGTCATTATTCCTTGTGATGTTGAAACAATTGAGATACCTAATCCGTTTAATACTTGTGGAATTTCATTAGCTTGTGCATAAACTCTTAAACCTGGTTTAGAAATTTTCTTTAATCCTTGAATTACTCTAGTTTTTCCTTGGTACTTTAATTCAATATTAATAGTTTTTTTAACATCACCTTCAACAGTGAAGTCTGAGATAAATCCTTCTTCTTTTAAAATTCTTGCTATTTCTAATTTTACTTTGCTAGATGGAACACTTACAGTTTTTAAGTATCTTTGATTAGCATTTCTAATTCTAGTTAGCATATCTGCAATAACATCTGTTGTCATACTTTTGAATCTTCTCTCTTTCTATCATGAAGCTTTTTTAATACCAGGAATTTGTCCTTCATAAGCAAATTTTCTAAAACATAAACGGCAGATTCCAAATTTCTTTAACACAGCATGAGGTCTTCCACAATGATTACAACGTGTATAATTTCTAACATTAAACTTTTGATGTTTAGCTTGTTTAACTTTTAATGATTTTTTAGCCATTATAATATCTCCCTTGTTCTATTTTTCAAATGGCATTCCTATTTTTTGTAGTAATGCAAATGCTTCTTTATTTGTTTTAGCAGAAGTTACAATAGTAATATCCATACCACGTAATCTAATAACTTTATCATAATCTACTTCTGGAAAAATAATTTGTTCTTTAATTCCAGTTGTAAAGTTTCCAAACCCATCAAATGAAGTTTTTGAAACTCCTCTAAAGTCACGTACTCTTGGTAAAGCAACATTAATTAACTTATCTAAAAAGTCATACATCTTTTTACCTCTTAAAGTAACTTTAGCACCAATTGCCATACCTTCTCTTAATTTAAATACAGCTAATGATTTTTTAGCTTTTGTAACAATTGGTTTTTGTCCAGATAATTTTTCTAGTTCAG
Source organism: Mycoplasma leachii PG50 (assembly GCF_000183365.1). Classification (NCBI taxonomy): domain Bacteria; kingdom Bacillati; phylum Mycoplasmatota; class Mollicutes; order Mycoplasmatales; family Mycoplasmataceae; genus Mycoplasma; species Mycoplasma leachii. The sequence goes on from NC_014751.1 coordinate 789,901, forward strand.
ATATAGCTGCATCTAATTTTTTAGGATCTGTTGTAGCATCTCCTATTCCCATGTTAATTACAATTTTTTGGATTTTTGGAACTTGCATTATTGATTTGTAATTTAATTCTTTAAATAATTCAGGAACAATTTGATCTTTGTATTTAATTTCTAATCTTGATTTCATACTAATTTATTTCCTTTCTTATTTAGCTGTTTTAATTTGAGTTTTAGATTTTCTAGCTATACGAACTTTTTTACCATCAATAATTTCAAATCCGACTTTTGTAACTTGATCTTTATTTTTTGGGTCTTGTAATGCAACATTTGATATATGAAGTTTTGCAGGAATATCTTTTATTCCACCTTCACTATCTTCATTAGTTGGCTTAACGTGTTTTTTAACTGTTATACCTTGAACTGAAACTCATTGTTTATCTTTTGTAATTGAAGTAATTGGTCCAATTTGTCCTTTGTGTGAACCAGCGATTACTTTAACTACATCACCTTTTAAAATTCTTGACTTTGCCATAAACTGGTTCCTCCTATAATACTTCTGGAGCTAAAGATGCAATTTTTGCAAATCCAGCTTCTTTAATTTCACGTGCAATTGGACCAAAAATACGAGTTCCACGTGGTGTTTTATCTTCTTTAATTAATACTGCTGCATTTTCTGAGAATTTAATATAAGTACCATCTTCTCTTCTTAATTCACGAGTAGTTCTAACAATTACTGCTTTTACAACTTGACCTTTTTTAATAATTGCACCTGGAGTTGCAGAAATTACTGAGCAAATAATAATATCACCAATGCCTGAAAATTTTCTAACTGAACCACCTAGATTACGAATAACACGAACTTCTTTAGCACCTGAGTTATCTGCTACTTTTAATTTAGATAATGTTTGAATCATATTTTTTATCTCCTATTATAAAGTTGCTTTTTCAATAACTCTAACTAATCTAAAGTTTTTAGTTTTTGATAAAGGACGTGTTTCCATAATTTCAACTTTATCACCCATTTGAGCAACTTGGTTTTCATCATGTGCTTTATATTTTTTAGAATATTTAACTCTTTTTTTATAAATTGGGTGGTTTTTGTAAGTTTCAACTAATACAGTAATAGTTTTATCCATTTTATCTGATACAACCTTACCAATTAGTACTCTTCTACTATTTCTTTGCATTATTTAGTTTCTCCTTTAGTATCAGGTTCAACAGTTTCTTGTTCAGCTGCTTGCATTGCTTTTTGAATATCAGCTTCATTTAACTCAGTTTGGTTTTGTTGACCATATTGCTCTTCTAAGAATTTTCTTTGTTTTGCTCTAACTTCTTTTCCAGCTTTTTCTGCTTCTTCAACAGCTTTGTTGTAATCTGCTTTAATAACTTTATTAGTGTTTTCTCCACTTAAACGTTTTTCTGATAATGCTAATTCAATTCTTGCAATTTCTTTTTTAATTTCTTTAATACGGTGAGTTTGTTCTAAACTTCCAACTGCTGCTTGGAATTTTAAAGCAAATAATTCAGCTCTTTTTGATTCATTTGTTTTAATTAACTCATCAACAGATAGATTTCTTAGATCTAACATTTTTGATTTAGACATTAATTTTCACCTCTTTTAACAAATTTACAACGAATTGGTAATTTATGCATTGCTAGTCTTAAAGCTTCTCTAGCTACTTGCTCATTAACTTGAGCAATTTCAAACATAATTGTTCCTTTTTTAACTACTGCTACTCACTTTTCAGGATTTCCTTTTCCTGATCCCATACGAACTTCAGCAGGTTTTTTAGTCATTGCCATATGTGGGAAAATTCTCATTCAAATTTTTCCATCACGTTTCATATAACGTGTCATAGCAATACGTGCGGCTTCTATTTGATGATTATCAATTCACGCACCATCTAAAGCCATTAAACCAAATTCACCAAAGTTAATTTCTTTAGCTCCTTTTGCTTTTCCTTCATAACTAACTCTATGAGGTTTACGATATTTTGTTCTTTTTGGTTGTAACATAACTATCTTTTTCCTCCTTTATTAGTTCTTGGTTTTGCCATTATTTGTGAATTATTCATTCTTTCTTTTTTAAATACTTCACCATGATTAATTCATACTTTAACTCCAATTTGACCATATGTTGTTGGAGCTTCATATAAAGCATAATCAATATTATTTCTTAAAGTTGAAAGTGGTACTGAACCTTCTAAATATCCTTCAGTACGAGCCATTTCAACTCCACCTAATCTTCCACTTACAGCAGTTTTAATTCCTTTAACTCCAGCTTTTAAAGCTTTTTTAATAGCTAATTTTTGAACTGTTCTAAATGAAGCACGGTTTGAAATTTGTTCACCAATTCATCTAGCAACTAAAGTTGCATCTGCATCAGGACTTTTAATTTCAATAACTCTAACATTAACAATTAATTTTTTATTTTTAACAGTTTTTCTAACAGCTAAAACAATTTTTTCGATGTTTTTACCTTCTTGACCTAAAACGATAGCTGGACGAGCAGTTTTGATAAATAAGGTTAGATCTTTTGTAGTTCTCTCAATATCAATTTTTGAAACAGCTGCATCTTTTAATAATTTAAATAAAGCAGTACGAATTTTGATATCTTGATCTAATCATTTAACATATTGATCTTTTTCAGCATATCATCTGTTTTCTCAATCTCTAACGATTCCTAAACGTAAAACGTTTGGTGATACTTTTTGTCCCATTTCCTAACTATCCTTTCTTATTTTTCATCACTAACTACAATCACAACATGACTAGTTCTTTTAAAAATTTCATATGCTCTACCATGAGCTCTAGGTCTAAAACGTTTTAAAGTTGGTCCTTCATTAACAAAAATTGTTTTAACATATAACTTATCTGCTTCCATACCATTATTATTAACAGCATTAGCAACTGCTGAATTTAATAATTTTAAAATTGGTTCAGCAGCATCTTTGTTTAGATTTTTTAAAGTAGCAACTGCAACTGATACAGCTTTGTTTCTGATTGTATCTGCAACTAATCTCATTTTTCTAGGAGAGATACGAATCATACTTAATTTTGCTTTTGCTTCCATTGTTTAATTCTTATCCTTCCTATTATTTTTTCTTACCTTTGTCATCACCATGACCACCGAATTTACGAGTTGGAGCAAATTCACCTAATTTATTTCCAACCATATCTTCAGTAATATAAACTGGAATAAATTCTTTTCCATTATAAACACCAAATGTTTTACCGATGAATTCAGGGAAAATAGTTGATCTACGTGATCAAGTTTTAATTACTTCACCATCTTTTGCTGCTGTAACTTTTTTAAACAAACTTTCATCAACAAAAGGTCCTTTTTTTAATGATCTTGCCATATTATCTTCTATTCTCCTTTCTTATTTTTTATTACTACGTTTTCTTACAATTAGTTTTTCTGAAGTTTTTTTAGTGTTTCTTGTTTTTACACCTAAAGCTTTCTTACCTCATGGAGTAACTGGAGACTTACGACCAATTGGAGCACGTCCTTCTCCTCCACCATGTGGGTGATCGTTTGGATTCATTACAGAACCTCTAACAGTTGGACGAATACCTCTTCATCTATTACGTCCTGCTTTTCCTCAGTTAACTAAATTGTATTCTTCGTTTCCTACTTCACCGATTGTTGCATAACATTCAGATAAAACTTTTCTAACTTCTCCAGATGATAAACGTAAAGTTACATATCTTCCATCATCATCTTTTCCTAAAAGTTGAACTGATGAACCAGCACTTCTTGCAATTTGTCCACCTTTTCCAGGTTTTAGTTCTACATTATGAAGTAAAGTTCCTTCAGGAATATTTTTTAATGGTGCTGAATTACCAACTTTAATATCAGCATTTTCACTAGCAACCACTTTCATTCCTACTTGCATTCCTTTTGCAAATAAGATATAACGTTTTTCTCCATCTACATAATTTACTAAACAAATAAATGCATTTCTATTTGGATCATATTCAATTGTTGAAATTGTTCCAAAAATATCTCTTTTATTTCTTTTAAAATCAATAATACGGTATTTTTGTTTGTGTCCTCCACCTTTATGGCGAGTAGTAATTAATCCGCGATTATTTCTTCCGGCTTTAGAGCTTTTAGAAACAACTAATGACTTTTCAGGATTATTTTTTGTTGTTAAAACAGCTGAATAGTCAATTGTAGTCATATTTCTACGACCATTAGTTGTTGACTTATACTTTTTAATTGCCATATTTTTCCCTTTCTGTTTTGATGCGCTTATAATAATTTATCCGGGTCGATTTTTCTATAAGTCGCTTAGCACGTCTAATTTTTGACCTTCTTTTAATGTAATGATTGCTTTTTTATATGATGGTTTTTTACCAACATATTTTCCTAATCTTTTTTCTTTAGCATCATAATTAATAGTTCTAACTGATTCAACTTTTACTTCAAAGATTTCTTCAAAAGTTTTTTTAATTTGAACTTTATTAGCTTTTTTGTCAACTAAGAATGTATACACATTATCTTTATGACCAGCAAATGTTTTTTCAGTCAATACTGGTTTTTTTAATACTTCAGTTATGTGCATTATGCGTATACCTCCTCAACTGCAACAGCAGCTTCTTCTGTAATTAGTAATTTAGTAGCATTTAATAAATCAAACACATTTAGTTGGTTAGCAGAAATTGTTTTAACTCCAGTAATATTATTTGAAGATTTAACTACTAATTCTTCTTTTTCTTTTGTAACAATTAATGTTTTTTGATCATCAATTTTTAAATTTTTCATTACTAAAACCATTTCTTTTGTTGATGGCTTAGCAAAGTCAAATTTGTCAACGATTACAAGATTATTTTCTTTAACTTTTAAAGATAAAACTGATCTAAAAGCTAAAGCTCTTACTTTTTTATTAACAGATTTTTTATAGTTAATATCTGGTGTTGGTCCAAATGTAACTCCCCCACCTTTTCATTGTGGAGCTCTAATTGATCCTTGACGAGCACGACCTGTTCCTTTTTGTTTTCAAGGTTTACGTCCTCCTCCAGATACTTCAGCACGGGTTTTAACTTTTTTAGTTCCTTGTCTTAAAGCAGCTTGTTGACTTATTACAGTATCATAAATAGCTTGTTGATGAGGTTCAATTCCCCACACATAATCATTTAAGGCAATTTCTTTAATTTCATTACCTTTAGTGTCTAAAACTTGTAATTTCATTTCTTACCTCAACTATGCTTGAACTGATGCATTTCTATTTAATAATTCAACTGCTTGTTTAGAACTCATACCTTTTACATTTTGCTTAATTTGTACAAAACTATTTTTAGGTCCAGGAATTGATCCTTTGATCAACATAATATTATTAGTTTGATCAATGGCAATAATTTCTAAATTTTGAATAGTTCTTTTTGCATTACCCATGTGCCCTGGCATTTTTTTTGATTTAAAAATACGGTTAATGATTGCTCCCATTGAACCAATTCCTCTATGATATCCTGAACCATGAGCCATTGGTCCTCTTGAGTAATTATGTCTTTTAATTCCTCCAGCAAATCCTTTACCTTTTGAAATTCCTGTAACATCAACGTATTCACCAGAAACAAAGATATCACTAACATTAATAACTTGTCCAATTTCATATCCTTGCATATTTCTGATTTCTTTTACGAAGCGCTTAGGATTTGAATTAGCTTTTTTAAAGTGTCCTAATTCAGGTTTATTTACTAAGTTAACTCTTTTATCAGTAGTACCTAATTGCACAGCAACATAACCATCACTGTCAATAGTTTTAACTTGTAAAACTGTGTTTGGTAGAACTTCAACTACTGTTACTGGAACTAATTGACCAGAATTAGTAAATACTTGAGTCATTTCTACCTTACGACCTAAGATTCCTTTCATTTTATTTCCTCCTAATTGATAATCACGTATATTCTGCTATTTGATATTTTGTTGTTTTTTAAATAAATAGAAGATTATAATTTAATTTCAATATCAACACCACTTGGCAATTGAACTCTTTTTAGAACATCCATTGTTGCTGCAGTTGGATTTAAAATTTCTAATAATCTTTTATGTGTTCTCATTTCAAATTGTTCACGAGAGTCTTTGTATTTATGAACAGCTCTTAAAATGGTAATAACTTGTTTTTCTGTTGGTAGTGGGATTGGTCCTCTAACTTTAGCTCCAGTACCTTCAGCAGCTTGAATGATTTTAGTAATGCTTTGATCAACAATAGCGTGATCATAACCTTTTAACTTAATTCTCATCTTGTTTTCTGCCATACTAACCTCCTAAATTTACTAATTTAATCAACAACCCCTATGGGTGTGTTGTAAAAAAGCACACAAAATATACATGCAATTAATATTCTATACTTTTTTATATAAAAATACTAGATAGACTTCAATTATTTTTTAATTATTTAATAAGCTAAATACTTTAATTACTTTTAATAATCTAAAGACTAAAATTTTAACTAAAAAACAAAAAAATTACATCAATTTGATGTAATTCTAACATTATATATCCTTTAATTTATATTTTTTAATTAACACTAATTAATTATTTTAAACATTTATTAAAAAACTTTAAAACCTGGAGTATCAGCTTTTTTATCTAATAATGCTTTTAGTTCTTGATCTAATTTTAAAATTGAAATTGAAAACCCACCCATTTCAATAGAAGTCATAAAATTTCCAACAAAAGTTTTATAAATCTTAATATCTTTTTGTACTAGTAAATCATTTAAATGATTATTAATAAGAAGTAATTCCATTTCAGGAGTAGCACCCATTCCATTAATCATAACTGCTACTTGTTCATCTTTATTAATTTGTATATCATTTAAAATTTTATCAGTTAAAGTATCTACAATTTGATCTACTGGTTTTAATTTATCCCTATAAACTCCAGGTTCACCATGAATTCCAATTCCAATTTCCATTTCATCTTCATTTAATGAGAAATTAGATTTACCAGCAGCAGGAACAATACATGGAGAAATTGCCATTCCCATAGTTCTAACGTTTTTAATAACTTTTAAAGCTGTATTTTTTACTTCTTGTAAACTAGCTCCCATTTCAGCTTTTGCTCCAGCTATTTTATGAACAAAAACAGTACCAGCTACTCCTCTTCTTCCAGCAGTATATAAACTATCTTCAACAGCTACATCATCATTAACAACTACACTATCAACTTCAATTCCTTCCATACTTGCCATATCTTGAGCCATTTCAAAGTTTAAAATATCTCCAGTATAGTTTTTAATAATTAATAATACTCCTTTATTAGCATTACAACTTTTAATTGCTTGATAAACTTGATCTGGAGTTGGTGAAGTAAATACAGCTCCAGCAACAGCTGCATCTAACATTCCATATCCAACATAACCAGCATGTGCTGGTTCATGACCAGAACCTCCACCACTAACTAAAGCTACTTTATCTTTTTTAATATCATCATTTCTAATAATTACATCAAAACCTTCAACTCTTTTTAATTTATTTGGATAAGCTTTAACTAAACCTTCTAACATTTCATTAACTAATGTTTCGGGACTATTTATTAACTTTTTCATATCTACCTTTCATTTTTGAATTTTGTTTATTAGACTTACTTAAATTATACTATTTAATAAAATTGATATGAATTTTACAAATTTCACATACTGAAATATGTTTTAACTAATTGCACTTTAAAACTACTACTTGATAAGGTTTAATTTGTTTAAAGCTTTTATAATTATTAAAAATAACTTTTAAATTTAAAAATTGATTTAATTTATTAGAACTAATTTTTAAATCAGATAAATTAATAATTACTAAATATTTTTCGTTTAAATAAGTTCTATAAAAACTTAAAACATTAGGGTTCAAATTAATAAATTCAATATCTCCATAACTAAAAGCTAAATGTTTTTTACGTAATCTAATTAGTTTTTGATAAGCTTTAAAAATTGATTGAGACTTTGAATAATCTTTTTTAAAGTTAATATCTAAATAATTATTATTTACATCTATTCAAGGTTTATGAGAAGAAAATCCGGCATATAAACTATCATCTCATTGCATAACAGTTCTTGCATTATCTCTTGATCTATTACTAATAATATTTAAAATTTCTTCTTTTTTTAAACCTTTATTTTTTAAGATCTTATAATAGTTAATTGATTCAACATCTTTTAATTGATTAATATTTGAATAATTATTATTTAACATTCCAAACTCTTCACCTTGATATAAATAAGGCGTACCTTTTAATAACAAAACTACACTAGCTAAACTTGTTGCTGATTGATAATAATAATTTTTATAATCACCAAACCTGCTAATAGCTCTTGGTTGATCATGATTGTTTAAAAAATTAGCACATCAAGCGTTATGTTTATCAAAAACTATTTGTTGAGTTTTAAGAACTTTAACTAATTTTTTTGGATCATATTTATCTAGTTGTCATTTATCATTATTTAAATAATCAACTTTTAAATGATGAAACATAAATACCATATCTAGTTCTTTAGATTCTTTTTTAGTATATAAAATTGCTTGTTTTAATGAAGTTGAAGATAATTCTCCAACTGTTATTACATCATTTTTTAAACTATAAGTTTTACTAGCCATTTCTTTTAGGTATTTATGAACTAGTGGTCTATCAGTATAATATTTTCTACCATCACCAATCAAATCATCTTTAAAAGTTTTTGGTTTTGAAATTAAATTAATAACATCAAATCTTAACCCTTTAACATCTTTATCTAATCAATAATTAATAATTTCATAAATATCATTTCTTAGATCTTTATTTCTTCAATTTAAATCAATTTGAGTTTTATCAAATAAGTGTAAATAGTATTTATCTAATGTTTTATTATATTCTCAAGCAGAACCACCGAATTTGCTTTTTCAATTATTAGGTAGTTTATTTTTATTTTCTACAAATATAAAACGATTTTGATACTTTTTATTAATTAAAGCTTTTTTGAACCACTCATGTTCAGTTGAACAATGATTAAAAATCATATCCATCATAATATAGATATTTCTTTTTTTAGCTTCTTTAACTAAGTTATTAAAATCAGTCATACTACCAAACATTGGATCAATTTTTTTATAATCACTAACATCATATCCATTATCTTTTTTAGGAGATAAATAAATTGGATTTAATCATAAAAAATTTACACCTAGTTTTTTTAAATAATCTAGTTTTTTAATAATTCCTTGTAGATCACCAATTCCATCATTATTAGTATCATAAAAAGATTGTGGATGAATTTCATACACAATCGCTTCTTTATAATTAATTTTTTTCATTTAAATATTATTTTTTAATTTTAATGATGGGATCGGTTTTAACATCTAATAAATCATTACGTAATTTAACAAAGTTAGGTAGAGTTCCTAAAAATCAAGTTAATATCATAGTAACAATAGTTGTTAATATTGCACTTATCATAAATCAAGTATATCCAGACCCAATTCAAGTTGTAACTCCATTAACTTTTGAAGTAGCTTGAATTGATAAAACTCCTAATCAAGCACCAACTCCAATACCATTTGAAGTTACTCCCGAAATTATTAATAATAAAGCACCTGTTGCAGATCCAATAATTGCTGCTATAAAAGGATATAAGAAACGTAAATTAATTCCATACATTGCTGGTTCAGTTACTGCTAGATAAGCTGAAACAGTAGCTGAAGCTCCAGCATCTTTTACTTTTTGATGTTTTCTATTTAAAATAGTAAACATTAATGACGCACTACCTTGTGCAATATTTGACATACATAAAATTGGAAAAATAAATGAACCACCAATTGAAGCTGTATTTTGAATCATTACAGCATTATACATTGTATGTAATCCAATAACAACAGTTGGAGCATATAATAATCCAAATATTGGAGCAAAGAAATATTTTGCAATTGGATGAGTTAATGCTCAACTTGAAGCAACTGAAATTGCAGAACCAATTACAAATCCAATAGGACCAATAATTGCTAATCCAACAGTATATGATAATACAATAACTAATAATGGAACAAAGATTTGTTTTAAAATAGCAGGAATAATTTTATTTAATCCTTTTTCTAAATAAACTCCAAAAAATGCTACACCAATTGCTGGTATTACTTGAGCAGTATATTGAAGTTTTCAAGGGAATTTAAATACACCAAAATCAAAAGCAGGGGCATCTTTAAATATTCAAATGCTATCTTTTGCTAATGCTGAAATAGCATAAATATTTTCTAATGGTGGTAATAATAAAGTTAATCCAATAATAATTCCTAATACTGGAGAACCATCCATTTTTTTAAATATTGACCAGCAAATTGCTACTGGTAAATATCAAAAGACTGCTTGAGCAGGAATTCATAAAAATTCATTTAAACCTTTTGCAAATGCTGATAAAGCAACTAATGATTTACCTTCACCAGTTCAATCAGTTTCTAAAATGTTTCTAAATCCTAAAATTAACCCACCAGCTACTAGTGCTGGAATTAAAGGAATAAATATTTCTGAAAAATGACGTAATAAACGTTGATAAAATTTTTGATTTGATTTTTGTTTTGCAGTTATACTTTGAGAGTTTGAATCACTTGTTTGTGGTTGTTGATTAGTTAAATAATTTTTAAATTCTTTGTAATAATTTATTACATCAACACCAATCACAATATGATAAACACCAACAGGTTTAACTACTCCTTTAACATTATCTAAAGCTTCAATTGCTTTAGTATCTGCCTTAGAATTATCTTTTAAAACTAATCTAAGGCGAGATATACAGTGAGTATATGAAATAATGTTGTCAGCTCCACCAAGTAAACTAACTAGTTCTTTAACTTCTTCTGTATATGATTTTTTTGCCATAAAGACCTCATAATATGGAATTGTTTCCATACTACAATTATATAATAAAAAATGAAACTAAAAATTTTATCTATCTAAAACTTTAATTTCATAATTTAAGTATTTTTCATTTTGTTCATCTATAGGTTTGTTATTTAAAATTTTATTAATACTCTCATTTATTCTTTGTACTAGATTTTGATAATCAATAGCTATACAGTATTGTTTTTCAAAAATCGGTAATAACAAACTATTTTTTTGATAAATATCAGTTAAAGTAATGTTTTTAAACTTTTGATTAACTATATATTTTAATAAAATTTTATGACAAGTATGAGTTCCACAAATAATGATTTTGTTATTTAGATTTAATTCTTTTATTAAATTATAAATACTAGTTTCACTATTATGTTCAAAAAATAAATAATCAAATTTAATATTTTTATTTTTAAATCAATTATTTAAACTATAAAAACGATCATATCCAGTTGATTTATTAGTTTCAGGTTTTTCACCAATATATAAAATTTGTTTTTGATGATCAAATTCATTTTGATTATTCATAGTTTCTAGTAACGAGATCATCATTTCTTGATCATTATTAATAAAATAAAACTTTCCTCAATCCTTTCCATAACTAATAAAAGGAATAGTAATTTTTTTTAAATAATCTCTAATTTTTAAATCATCACTAATAGCAAATAAAACTAAAGCAGCCGGTTTTCTTGCTACTACTTTTTTTAAGTATTTTAAATAAGTTTCTTGATTATAAGTAGTTTGAATTACAAATACCATTGTTTCAGAAAATTCTAATTGTAGGTACTTTAAGATTTTTTTAATGACAAAAGTATTACTTTTAGTTAAATCTGGAATTAAAAAATAAACTTCTTGAATTTTTCTTTTAATTGAATGAGCTGCAAAATTAGGTGAAAAATTATATTTTTCAACTACTTTTTTAATTAGTTCTTTTTTTTGATCACTAACATAACCATTATTACAATAACGTGAAACTGTTCCAACTCCAACATTACATTCTTTTGCTATTGTACTTATTGAAATTTTTTTATTTTTCATTTTTAACTCTTTTAATAAATCAATTTTGTTTAATCATTGGACTAATAATTATAAATAAAACACAATAAGTAAGTAAAACAGCAAAAAATAATATAAAAAAATAAGGAAAAGCAAAAGTTTTTACTCGTAAAAATTGAAATAATAATCCAACTACTAGTCCAATCAAAAAAAATATTAAATGATAAAATCAAGGAATTTTTTTAAATATTTTAGAGATCATTGTTTTATCTTTTGCTAAATTAAATTCATTCATACTTTTAGTCTCATAAATCTAAGTTTCTAAAATTATTTTATCATTTAAAAAAATAATACTTTTATTAGTTGATATATTACAAAACACTACCACTTTTTTAAACAATTTTTAATTTTAATAGGTGAATTATGGATCAAAATAAAACAAATAATCTGATTTTAGCTGGAGCTATTATTTCAATAATCGGTTCTGTTATTTCAGTATTTTTAATTGGTTATATGTTTTATATAAATATTTTATTTGGATGATTATTTTCAATTTTTGGTGCTATTTTTAAAATCTTTTTTTAATTTCATAGGATTAGGATTAGCAATTAGTTCTGTAATTTTAAGTATTTTATGTCTTGTTCCTAAATTTAAAAATAATAAAAAATTAGTTTTGGTAACTAATGTGTTTGGTGTTGCTTTTGGATTTATTGCTGGGGGAGTTTTATTAATAATTGGAGCTAATAACATATCAAGTTCAGCAGTTATAAGTACTACAAATACAACTACTCAAATAATTAGTACTGAACCAATGAATAAAGAAATAATAAATCCGGAAATAGAAGAAAAAAATATTCATATTAAAAAATCAGAACAAAATCTAGACTCACTAAAAATTACTAAAAAACAATTTAAATATAAAAAAACTAATTTTAGCTGGATTAATTTTAAGTTTAATAGGGGCAGTCATCGGATTTTTGATAAATGTTTTTTATACATTTGATTTAAATCAGTTACACATATACACCAGACGACGTGAGATATATAGATATCTTGGGTCATTAATAATCGAAACGTCATTTTCAACTCTTAATTCAATAGGTTTATTTACACTTTTAATTATGAGTATTGTAGGTTTATCAACTCTTAAAAAGAATAAAGATATTCTTTTAATATTTATAGTAGCTATAGCAATCCCATTATTTAATCCAATATTTATAAATTCATTTGGTGGAATACTAATTTTAGTAGGTGTAATTATTAAAAAGATAATTGAGCAAAAAGAAGAAATTATTCAAAAAATTACAAAATAAGTCATAATAATTTAATTAAATATATAACAATGTAAGTTTTAAAACTTACTTTTTTTATTTTTATTTACTGTAAAACAAAAAAAGAAGATCAAAATGATCTTCTTAAATTATGTAAATTAAATTCTTATATAAATAATTAATTTATCTTATTAGTAATATGAATGTCAAATAGAACAATTTGTAAGATATTTGGTTGTTTAAATTTTAAAAATAAAGAGCACAGTAGTGCTCGAGTTTTCTAATGGTGCTGACTATAGGAATCGAACCTACGACCTACTGATTACAAGTCAGTTGCTCTGCCTGCTGAGCTAAGTCAGCATAAATAAAAAATGGTGGAGTGTATAGGACTTGAACCTATGACCGCCTGCTTGTAAGGCAGGAGCTCTCCCAGCTGAGCTAACACTCCGAAAATATGGTAGCCTGTACGGGGTTCGAACCCGTGTGTCCACGGATGAAAACCGTGTGTGTTAACCGCTTCACCAACAGGCCAAGATAATGGCGGCTTTTACAGGGCTCGAACCTGTGACAAACCGGTTAACAGCCGGTTGCTCTACCTGCTGAGCTAAAAAGCCATATCTTTTAATTGGTCATATTTATCTAAGACACTAAAAATAATACCATTACTGATTATCATTTTCAAGATTTTACTTAATATTTTTTTATTTTTATAAATTATTTTTTAACTACCATAAATGTATTTATCATCTGAGTACTTTTGATTAGATTTTGAAAGTTTATCTTTAGTCATAACTGATTTTAAAGCATTTGCAAAATTTTGAGCATTTCCAACTTTTTTAACATCTCAAGAACTTAAATTTTGATTGAATTTATCTGCTGAATAAAACATTCCATTCATCGATTAAACATTACTTGTATTTCACGAACTAATATCTTGATTAAAACTAGTAGCTTCAGTAAACATACCATCCATACTTTTAACTTTTGAAACATCTCATTTATTTAATGGCTGATTAAAACTTATAGCGCTTCTAAAAGTATAAGTTAGATCTGTTAAACTATCAGTCTTTCAATCATTTATATTTTGATTAAATGTTATTGCTCCATCAAACAAAAAATCCATATCAGTAACCTTTGAAACATTTCAGTTATCTATTGGTTGATTAAATTTTTCAGCTTCAAAAAACATAGCTGACATATTTACAACATTAGAAATATTTCAACTAGAAATATTTTGATTAAAACTTTTTGCTGAATAAAACATGTTTTTTAAAGAAATAATGTTTTTAGTATCTTATTTGTCAATATTAGTGATTTTTTCATTTTTTTTTTTTTTTCAAAAAAAGAATCACTTAATGAATTAATTTTTAATGGCAGATCAATTGGAACTTCTTTTGTATTTTTATCTAATCTATTTAAAACATAATAATCTACATTTTTTATTGTTTCTTTTTATAACCTAATTAAGTTACTTTAGTTTTAGTATCATCACTATATTTAGTTTCTACATACTCTTTTACAGTTTTTGGCTTAAATTCAAAAACATTACCAAAAACTCTGATCTTAACAGAGTTCTTATTAGCATTATTATCTAAAACTAAATGTTTATCTTTTTGATTTTCATCAAATAAAATAACTTCATTTAAATTTTTTTTAACTCATCATACATTTGTTTAAATTCAGGATCAGAGTTAAAAATAGATTGTAGTTTATCTTCACTTAGTTTGTCTTCTTTTACTAGTTGATAAGTTCTTTTTACTTGTTGGTATTTTTCAGTTTTTTTATCTTGTTCTAATTTTTGATTATTAATTTGATTATTATTTATTCTACTTATATTTGCATGATAATGATCTCCAACTATTTGTTGGTTTGGATTATCAGTTTGATTTATATTAGATATAAATTGATCTTTAGACTGATTATTAGTTTGATTTTCAATTTGATCTTGTTCTTTAGATTCAGTTTTTTGTTTATTATCAATTTGATTTTCTAATTGATTATCAGTGTTTTTTTCTTGTTCATCTTTATATTTATTACTACTAAAAATAATTAAAAATCCACCAATCATACATACTATTGAAACTATACTAAAAATAGCTAGAATTTCTAAATAAATTGTTGTTTTATGATAATTACTAATAACTGATAAACACAAACTAATAGCACACATTAAAAACACATAACTACTAATTGTAATTAAACTAATTCCACTAATTGTATTTAATTTAATATTTGTAGTATTAACAACAGTTCCTAAAGTAATCCCAACTATTCCAAACATAAATCCAATAGTTGCTAATAACATAAATATAGCACTTGATATTTTAATAATTAAATTAGCTTTTTTAAAAATATCATTATATATATAATGTCTTTTAGGACGATTATTTTTAAAACTAGTTTTCATAATTTTCCTTTATATGTAGTTTGTATAATTTGAATGTATTTTCTAATAACATACTAACAGTCATAGGTCCAACACCACCTGGAACTGGAGTAATATATGAACAAAGTTCTTTAACATTTTCAAAATCAACATCACCAACTATTTTATTAGTAATTGGATCTTTTATAATTCCAACATCAATTACAATAGCATTTTTTTTAATCATATCTTTTTTAATAAGCGCTTGTTTTCCAGTAGCTGAAATTACTATATCAGATCTTTTAGTATATTTTTTTAAACTCTTTGTATTTTTATTACACATACTAATTGTTGCACCCATATTAGATAACATTATTGCTAAAGGTTTTCCAACAATATTTGAAGTTCCAATAATAGTTATATCTTTTGATCTAACATCAATATTATAAGCTTTTAATAAATTAATAATTCCAATTGGTGTACAAGGATAAATAGTATTATAACCTTCTAACATTTTTCCTTGATTAATATAGTGAAACCCATCTACATCTTTTAAAGGATCAATTGCTTGTAAAAACTCTTGTTCATTTAAATGTTTTGGTAATGGTAATTGTAATAAAATTGCATCAACACTATTATCATTATTTAATTGATTAATTTGATCAGATAACATTTCACTAGTGATATTTTGATCAAATCTTAATAACACTGATTCAATTCCTACTAAGTTACAAGCTTTTATTTTATTTGAAACATATAATTCACTTGCTGGATCATTTCCAATTAAAATTACAGCTAATTTAGGTTTTTTATAGTTTTTATTTAAATATGTGTCAATTTGTTTTTTTAAAGCTTCTTTAATTTGTTTTGAAACTAACTTACCATCTAAAATAACCATACTATCACCTATCCTATAGTTATATCTTCTTCAAGATATTTATAAGCTTTATCTCTTGCAGGTTTTAAAAAGATTAATAAAGTATTTGAAACTCCTAATTGACCAATAAACATAATTAAAATAATTGATATTTTAGTAACAACTCCTAATTGATACATTTGAAAATGAGCTAATGGAGATAATCCAACAGTCCCAAATGCACTAGTAATTAATAAAATAGTATTAATTGAAGCACTGTTATGGTTTTTTAAAGTATGAAAAACACTATTTGAATCAACATAAATAATAAATAAAGCAACAAAAATTAAAAATGTTGAAATAAAGAATGCTGCATAACTTCTATTAACAGTTTCACTAGGTATAGTTTTTCTAAAAGCACTTGTGAATTTTTGGTTTTTAATAATTTTAAAGGTTGATAAAAGCAGTATTCCAAAAGTTGTAGTTCTAATTCCTCCAGCAGTTGAACTTGGTGCTGATCCAATAAACATTAAAATTGATAATATAGCTTTTGATCCTGAATTAAAAGTTGAAATATCAATTGTTGAAAACCCAGCATTTCTTGAAGCTGTTGTATTAAATAAAATATCCATAAAAACAACAATATTAGATTTAGCATTTAAAACAGTAAAGTTTTCATCATAATAATGAAAAATTAATGAATGATTGTAATTTGAATATTCTGTTGCAAAAACAGCTAAAGGACCAAAGATAAATAATACTAAATACACTCAGAAATTAATTTTTGTAAATAAACTAAAATTAATTTTTTCTTTAGTTTTTCTAGCTTTTAGTTTACGTTTAATATCATGAAAAGTAGGATAACCTAATCCACCAATTATTCACTCAAGCATAAAAATTACTTGAATAGCATAAACTCTATGATTATCTACATTATATGGTTGTAATGAGTTTGGTGAAATAATATCAAACCCAGCATTATTTACAGCACTTGTAGAATGAAAAACAGCAAATCATAAAGACTTTCAAAAATCATGATATGGTGAAACCACTTCTAAATTTGGATTATTTGAAGGTTGATTAAAAAAGAATAAAAAGAATAAAATAAAAGCTGAAATCACTTGAACTGAAGTTAGTCAAATAAACCCATCTTTAATTAGAACAATAGTTAAACTAGTTGTAGCACTTCCTCTTTCAGATTGAGCAACAATAGTATCTGAAATTGAGATTTTTTTATTAATAATTAAAAATAAAATAATTTTAAAAGTTAAAACACCAATTCCACCAAATTCAATTAGTAATAATAAAATAAACTGACCTCAAAAAGTATAAGAATGAGAAACATCTAAAACAGTTAAACCAGTATCACTAAATCCAGATGAAGCAATAAATATTCCAGTTAAAAAATCTCAATTATATTTAGATCCACTTTTAGTTAGTGAAAAGTTAGGAATTGATAATAATAACCCTCCTAATAAAATAATTGCTACATAAATTAAAAAAATCTTTCCTGAAGTTTTAGAAAGTGGTCAAATATCTTTAACTAGTCGGAAAAATTTATACTTTTCTTCATTAAAATTTGAAGTTTTTTTAAAAAGTCTTGAGGTGAATTTTCATTTGTGTTTTTTATTATTTTTTTTCTTAAAAAACATAAATCCACCTCTTTTCAATATATTATTATATCATTTTGATAAAAATGTATAATTTAATTAGTTAAGAAGGGATAATTTATGGCAAAAAAACAAAACTTTGCAATCATTGGTGTTTCTAACTTTACTTTGTCTGTTATTGAAACTTTAGTACAAAAAAGACAATCTGTAACTGTTTTTGATATTGATGAAAGACGTTTGAATTTATATTTATCTGAATTTGATACAGTTGAAGGAATTGTAATTGATACAACTAATAAAGTAGCTCTAGCAAAAAAAGGAATTCAATCATATGATTGAGTGATTGTTGGAATTGAAAATGAATTAGAATCATCACTAGTAACAGTTTTAAACTTATTAGATTTAAAATGTACTAATATTACAGTTAAAGCAAAAGATGATAATTATAGAAGAGTTTTACTAGCTTTAGGTTTAACTGAAAATCAAATTATTGTTCCTAATAAAATTGCTGGAGAAATTACAGCTACTAGAGTAATTTTTAATATTGATTTTGATATTGAAGTGCATTCAATTGATGATGAATTTATCTCTTCAACTTTAGAAGTTAAAAACTCTGATTTATTTAATAAAAATATTCAACAAGTTGGATTATCAGCAAATAAAGATTTTAATATTATTCAAATTAGAAGAAAAGGTAAGATCTTATTACCAGATGATTATACTGAACTAAAAGAAGGAGATCATATTGTAGTTTTTGCAAGAACTACTATTATTAATAGTTTAGCTGAAAAAATTCAAGGTATGATTGATGAAGAAACTGATCCAAACCTTTTAACTGAAGAACAATAAAAAAATGGGCAGTGCCCATTTTTTATTATTATAAATTCTTTTCAATTTCTTTAATTACAATTTCATTTGCAATTTCAGGATCAACATTACCATTAGTTTGTTTCATTAACTGACCCATAATTGTTTTAATTACTCTTTCAGGACGAGTTGAATATTGGTTTAATAACTCTTTATTTTGATTAATAATATCAATTAATAATTTTGAGATTTCATCTTTATTTGTAATTAATTTTAGATTTAATCTTTCAACAATTTGTTCAACAGTTTCAGTATTTGAATCTAATATAATTGGCATAATTACTTTTGTTTGTTTTGATGAAATAATATTTTTATCAATTAAATTAATTACACTAGCTAAATTTTCTGGGCTTAATTCAATTTGATCTATTGTTTTATTTTCTAAATTTAATTTAGCTTGAATTTCTGAAATTAACATTTTAGCTATTTTATTATAATTAGTAGTTAATTTAATAGTTTTTTCAAAAAAATTAGTCATTTCTAAACTAGTTAAAATAATATTAGCATCTTCACTAGTTAAACCTAATTCATTTACATATCTAATACGTTTTTGATCTGCTAGTTCAAGAGAATTTGAAATAATTTGATCAACTCATTTTTGATCTAGTTGGATTGGAAAAATATTTGGTTCTCTAAAATATCTATAATCAATACTATCTATTTTACTTCTCATTAAAATAGTTGAATTAGTTTGATCATCAAATCTTCTTGTTTGTTGTTCAACAATTTGATTTTTTAATAAAATTTCTTTTTGTCTATTAATTTCAAATTCAACAGCTTTTTTAATATTTGAAATAGAGTTTAAGTTTTTGATTTCAACTTTATTTGAAAATTTATCACTACCATAAGGTCTTAAAGAAATATTTAAATCAGTTCTTAGTGAACCTTCATTCATTTTTACATCACTAACATTTAAAAATAATAAAATTTCTCTAAGCTTTTCAACATATAAACAAGCTTCTTCAGCACTTCTTAATACTGGTTTTGTAACAATTTCAATTAATCCAACACCAGATCTATTATAGTCAAGATAAGTTAAATTATCTTTATGCACTTGTTTTGCAGTATCTTCTTCAATATGCAAACGTTCAATTTCAATTACTTTTTTATTTCCATTTTCTAAAATTATTTCTAAACTACCATTTGTTCCAATTGGATTAAATTGTTGAGTGATTTGAAAACCTTTAGTTAAATCTGGATAAAAATAGTTTTTACGATCAAAAGTTAATAAAGTATCAATTTGCATATTTAAAGCATTACATGCTAAAATAGCTAACTCTACTCCTTTTTTATTAACACTTGGTAAAGTTCCAGGATAAGCTAAATCAATTTCATTTGCTAAAGTATTTGGAGTTTGTCCGTAACTAACTTTACTTGGTGAAAACATTTTTGAATTAGTTTTTAATTCAACATGGTTTTCAACTCCAATAATAATCTCAAAATTTTGCATACTAGTCCTCAACAATTTGGTTTTTAATTCCAATAATATTTTCTAATAATTTAGCTGCTTGCAATGTTGATAAATCTGTTTTAACTTTTGTTGTAATATTAATTCCAACTGGCATATTTTTAGTTTTAAAAAATGGAATAGTAATTGAAGGACTACCTGTAAAATTAGCTAAAACTAAAATATTTTCAATAAAATCTCTTTCTTGAGATTTTTTATTTGGATTAGTAATTTCTTCTATTAATGGAGCAATAGATGGTGATGCTGGTAATAATAAAACATCAATTTGTTCAAATAAATTATTAAAATCACGATTAATTAAAGTTCTAACTTTTTTAGCTTGTACTAAATATTTTTTTTGATTTTCACCTTTTAAAACTAGTGAACCAATTGCAAATCTACGTCTAACAATTTCACCAAAACCTTGAGTTCTTGAATTGATCATAATTTCACTATAATCATTTCCGTCCACTCTTTTTCCATATTTAATTCCATCTAAACAAGAATTAGTTGAAACACTTTCACTATTTGCAATCATTAAATAAACAGGTAAAACTGCATCTAATAAATCTTGTCTAAAATCTAAAGCTTTAATTTGATAACCTTTATTTTTTAATGTTTCAAATAAATTATAGTAATGAGTTTTATGTTCTTGATCTAAACTTTCAATTACTGAACTAATATATCCAAAAGTTTTAATATTTGAAAAATCATTTATTTGTTTTAAAAAGTCAACATGATCAGCTGTTGTTGATGAAAAATCTCTAGTATCATTATCATAACTAGCATCACATAAAACTGCCATATCATCTACATTTTTTGTAAAAAATCCAGCTGTATCTAAACTTGGAGCATATGGTAATAATCCATATCTTGAAATTACTCCATAAGTTGGCTTAAACCCAACTATTCCATTATAACTAGCTGGTTTTCTAATTGAATCACCAGTATCAGTTCCTGTTGCAAATGGAACTAATCCTTTAGCTACTAAATAAGCAGACCCAGAACTAGAACCACCAACTATACGATTTTTATCTCATGGATTTGTAATCTTACCATTACATGATAATAATCCAGTTCCACCCATTCCAAGTTCATCTAAAGCAGATTTTCCAACTAATATAGATTGATTTTTATCTAGTGAATCAACTAAGGCAGCAGAATAATTTGGAATAT
Organism: Mycoplasma leachii PG50; assembly: GCF_000183365.1. Lineage (NCBI taxonomy): Bacteria > Bacillati > Mycoplasmatota > Mollicutes > Mycoplasmatales > Mycoplasmataceae > Mycoplasma > Mycoplasma leachii. The sequence goes on from NC_014751.1 coordinate 811,332, forward strand.
AGTTCTCTAGTATTTTTGATGAAGCTGTAGTTGGTATATCTTTTGTTGAAAAATTATCTTTACAAATATATGGAATTCCACATAATAAATTATTGCTATCAAAATTTTCTTCAACTTTTTTTGCTTGTTTTAAAGCATGAATTTCAGCTAAATAATTAATTGCATTAGAATCTAATTCATATTTTAAATTCTTCAATACTTCTTTAGTTAGATCTAAAACAGTATATTTTTTATCTACTAAATCTTTGTGAATTTCAAAAATACTTTTTTTTCTATAATCTTGCATTATTTAACCACCCTTGCTATTGTGATGTAATCATCATGTTTAGTTGGCGCATTTTCTAAAATTTCTTTTTGACAATTAGTTTGTATTGGTTCATCATCTCTTAAATATGAATGAATTTGATTAACTGTATAAAAAGTTGGTTCAACATCTGTTGTATCAATACTAGTGATTTTTTTAAAATCATCAAAAAGTTTGTCTTCAACACTCATTAAGTTTTCAAGCTCTTCATCGTTTAATTCAAACATAAAATCATGAGCTAATTCTTTTCAAAATTCTTTATTAAATCTATTTGACATATTATCCTTTCTCTAATTTTAATAAATCAAAAAAATGCTGTTCATCTATAATTTTAACACCTAATTTTTTTGCTTTTTCTAGTTTAGAACCTACATTATTACCAACTAATAAATAGTCAGTTTGTTTAGAAATTGAGCCACTTATCTTACCAGCATTATTTTCAATTAGTGTTTTAAATTCTTCTCTTGGTCTTGTTAAAGTTCCAGTAATTACAAATGATTTATTAGCAATTATTGAATTAGAATTAATTTTTGCTCCCAAATAATTAAAATTAATATTAAATGATTTTAAATCATTAATTAGTTTTAAATTATCTTCTATTTTAAATCAATCAACAATAGATAAAGCTAAAGATTCTCCAATTGAATTTATTTGAATTAATTCATCATAACTAGCACTCATTAAATTATCTATATTTTGATATTTTTTAGCTAAAATTTTTGCGGTTTTACTTCCAATATGTCTAATTCCTAAACCAAATAAAACTTTTTCTAAAGAATTATTTTTAGAAGCATTAATTGAATCAATTAAATTTAAATAACTTTTTAAACCAAAATTATCAATTGCTAAAATTTGATCTTTATATTCTTCTAATTTATAAATATCTGAAATATTTTGAATAATTTTTAGATTAAATAAAATCTCTAAACTTCTATCTCCTAAACTTACAATATTCATAGCTTCTCTGCTACTAAAATGTTGTAATGATCTTAATATTTTCATAGAACAAGAAGAATTTATACAAAACTGATCAACTTCACCATCATTTTTTTCTAATAAAGAATAACAATTTGGACAATATAATGCAGGTTTAAATTTTTCTAATTTATAAAAATCTTCATCTTTAATAGCTTCAATAACTTCTGGAATAACATCTCCAGCTTTTTTTATTTTAACTATACTATTAATTCTTAGATCTTTTGTTTTAATATATTCTGCATTATTTAAAGTAGCAGCACTAATTTTAGCTCCCATTAAAAAAACAGGTTCAAGTTTAGCATTATAAGTAATTTTTCCAGTTCTTCCAACTGTAGCAAATACATCTAATAATTTAGTTTGTTTAATTTCAGCTGGAAATTTATAAGCAATTGCTCACTTTGGAATTTTACTAGTAAACCCTAAACTATTTTGTAAGTTTTTATCATTAATTTTAAATACAATTCCATCAATTTGATAATCTAAATCATTTTTTAAATTAGTATATTTTTGTATATATGCTTTAATTTGATCTAAATTTTTGCACAACATTGTTTCTTTATTAGTTTTAAAACCTAGCTGATTTAGTCTTAAAATGGATTCATATTGATTAAGCTTAGCTGAATCATCACTAATGTAATAATATAAAAAAGCATCAAGATTTCTACTTGCAACTATTTTTGAATCTAACTGTCTCAAAGTACCAGCGGCTGCATTTCTAGGATTTGCAAATAAATCTTCACTATTTAATAATCTTTTTTTATTAATTTTTTCAAATTCAGCTTTAGATAAATATATTTCTCCTCTAACTTCAACACGTTCTTTTTTACTAATTTTTAAAGGAATAGATTTAATAGTTTTTACATTAATAGTGACATCTTCACCTACAATACCATTACCTCTAGTAGCAGCTGATACTAAAACTCCATTTTCATAAACTAATGAAATTGATAAACCATCAATTTTTAATTCAGCTACATATTCATTATTTAAATTGTTTGAAACTTTACTTACTTGAGTATTAAATTCTAAAAATTCATCAAAATTAAAAACATTGCCTAAACTTAGCATTGGAGTTTTGTGAGTTATTTTTAAAAACTTTTCATTAACCGTTCCACCAACTTTTTGACTAGGTGAATCACTTGTAATAAATTCAGGATATAAATTTTCTAAACTAATTAGTTCTTTTAAAGCTAAGTCATACTCAGTATCATCAACACTTGGATTATCATCAACATAATATTGTTTAGATCATAAGTTTAACTGTTCTTTTAATTGATTAATTCTTAATAGAACTTGTTCTTTTGACATATTTTAATACTCCAATTCATCTTTTTTCATATCACTAAATTTTAAAGTATAAATTTTAGGCTTAGGTTTATATTTTGAATATTTTTCAAATTCACTTTGATCAATAGCCTTGTCATTTTCAAAACCATTCATAGCTTTTAATAAAGCCTCTTGTTTTAATAACAACTCATCAATTTTTATACCTTCTTTTTCAAAAAGTTTCTTTTTTGCTAAAATTTCTTTTTTTCTTGCAATTTGTTTAATAATAGGTAGGTTATAAAAAAATATTTTACCTATTGATTTATTAAATATTAATGGAACTACTACTATTAAAAACAAACCTACAAAAAATGTTATAGCAATAACTGTTAAAAGCATATTAAAATTAACAGGAATTTCATCATCTAAATTAATATGAGCAATAGTAGATAAAACTAGTAAAACCATTCCAATAATTGCTCCTGAAAGAACTAAATAGCTTACATTTGTAAAAATCGAATCAAATTTAGCATTATAAACTAACTTATCTCAAGAAAAAAATCATAAATATACATAAGCAACTATTAAAAAGAAAATCTTAAAAATATAAAATGTTTCAATCACAGAAGTAATTTTAGTTTCAACATCACTAATAAAACGATTTAATAATAAAGTAGTAATAAAACTAGTAATAAAAAAACTAAAAGCAATAATATTAATTGGTTTAACAATTGCTCTGTTCATTCCTTTTGCTTGTATTAAAGATAATTTTCCTTCTAAAACAACAATTAAGCTTGTTGTAAAACCAAAAAGTGTTGAGAAATTAAAACTAGAAATTATAAATTTAATTGTGTTTTTTGTTAATCCATTTGTATCAACATCATTAATTATGATTTTTGAAAATAGCCCTGAAACTACATAAGGAGTTATTGAACTTGTAAAAAGAAATGAAAATATAGATACAACATAAGTGTAATACTCATAATTAGAATATGTTGTTCAATCTAGTCGGCCTTTTTTAATAATAACACTTAAAAAATATTCTCTAAATGAAGTAATTAAAGTAGTCATAATAACTCTTAAATTAATTGCAACTACCATATATAAAGAAAGTAAAGAAGAAACCTTTAACCCAATTGAACCCAAAGCTAAAAAGATAATAATTAAATCACTATTACTTAAAATAGATTGACCAATAGAAGATCAATAAATTTTTGTAGATTTTCTAATTAAACTTAAATTATTAAAATCATTATAAAATTTTAAAAATGGATATTTTGATTTAATATAAATTTTAATTATAAGTCCTCTTATGAATGGATAAAGTAAAAACGGTAAAAATAAATAAACTGGTGAATATTTATCATTTAAAGAAATATAAGAATTCAATCCTATAAAAAATGCACCATAAAACAACATATCAGTAAATAAAATAACTAATTTTCTAGTGGCATTTTTTTGATCTGCTTGCATAATATTTTCATAAACACCAAAAAGTCCAGCTGTTAAAGTTTGTTTAAATCCTAAAATTAAAAAAATTAAACTTAGTTCTCAAAACTTTAAACTAGATGAACTTTTTGATAATGGAGCAATAAAATCAATTCCTCACTTAATTGGTTGATTACTTGTTATCATTGGAGAAATTGCAATTTGTAATGGATAAAGTATAGATAATAAAAAAACTAAAATAAAACCAGAAACAATCTTATTATTATAATTTCTTTTTGAAGTTGAATAAATTTCATTAACTGTAATTCAATCTTTTTTACTTAAAGGTTCTGATAGCATTAAAACTGTTGATAAAGCTAAAGCTCCTTCAGCAGTTCCACCAATTATTGAAAGTGACATAGAAATTCTAATAAATCCATTTATTTCAGTTCCAAAACTTTGTAAAACTCAATAAATTAACAAAAACTGAATTATCATATTAGTTATTGAAATAACAACACCTAATAAAGCACTAAAAACACCACTTTTAGCTGAAGTAGTTTTTTCAGTTGTACTAATAGGTATATTAGCAGTTGTTGATTCAACATTTGTTTGCATAATTACCTCCTACTAATTCAATCTGGGTTTTTTATAATTACTTTATTATTTAAATAATCTAAAGGTTTTTTTAAATTTTTAAATTCAATTTTAAAAGCTGCTAAATAGATCATTTTTTGATCATTTTCTTTTTTACCATTATATCTAAAATCATTTAAAATAGGATTATTATAAAAACTTAACACACTTCTAATTTGGTGTTTTTTACCTGTTATTAATTTTACTAAAATTAAATTTTTATTAATTAGTTTAAACTCAGTTTGACAATATTTATAGTTATTTTTTTCAACTAAACTAAAATCAGCTTTTTGAGTATTACTATCATAACTAATATAACCATTAACTTGTAAAAAATCATTTAAATTTCAATCATAACTAGTTAGTGCATAATAATATTTATTAATTTGATCGTTTGATTTAAATGCATTAGTTAAAATAGTTGAACTAATTTTATTTTTAGCATAAATTACTAAGCCACTAGTTAATTTATCTAATCGATGAACATGAGAAATCACAAATGAATTTTCTAAATAAATATCATACTCTTTTTTATCAACTAAATAAGATTTAACCATATCATCTAAACATAAATTATATGTTGAATGCATTTCTAAATTATTAGACTTGTTAACTATTAAAATATTATTATCTTCATAAACAATATCTAAATTAACATTACTAATATAGTTAAATTGATCTCTAATTATTGGTTTATTTGAATCATAAACTTCAATAATATCATTTACTTTTAATAAATAATTTTTATCATTAATTCTTTTAGAATTTATCTTAATAGATTTATTTCTTATTCATTTATAAATAACACTTATAGGAGTAGTTTTAAAAGTTTTTTTTAAAAACTTAAATAAAGTTTGATTTTGATCATTTTTATTAACAATAAATTTTGTCATAACTATTTTATATATAAACTAGCTATTATTAAAACTACTGAAATTAAATTATAAAAAGAATGAGATAATCAACAATAACTTAAATTACCTTTAGAAAAACTAAACGCTAATGAAAAGAAAAACCCACCTATAACATATGGAAAAATATTATAAACATCTCCACTTGAAATATGTAAAATTCCAAAATATAAACTAGATACTATGATTGATAAAACTTTATTTGAAACCCCTGTAAATAGAGCTTGTCTAGCTACTATTTCTTCACACAAAGGAGCTATAAAAACAGTTAAAATGATAAATAAAACCATATAAATGTATTTAGTAATTCCTTGTACTTTAAAAGGTGAAACTAAACCTTCTTGATTTTTTGATTCACCTAAATTTAACTTTAATTCTGTAATTATTAAACTATATAAAGTATTACCTACAAAAAAAGCAACAATTGCAAAAAGAATTGCAATGGGCATTAAAAGTTTTTTATTTTCTTTAAAAGTTTTTTTAACTTTACTTTTTAAATTATTTATTTTATTAAATGCAAAAATAATTACTAAAACTTCAGCAACAGTTTGAACTAAAAGATTATAAATATCAGATCAAGCATTATTATTGTTATTATTAAAAACACCAACTAAATTTGCTAATAAACCAAAAGCTAATCCAAATAGTTGTAAAAATATTGGAAAACCAAACAATATTCCAACTCCAGACTTTCAAAAACTCATAGGATTTCTAGATCAAAAAATAGTTGCTCCAACTAAAGTAAATAAAATACTTGAAAGTTGAAAAATTAATCCTATTCTTTCATCTGTTATATTTAATTGAGTTTTAAAAACATTTAAAAAAATTACTGCAATTAATGGCAAAATAACTAATGAAAATAAAATAATCATTCCTTCAACTTTAGGTTTATAAAACTTAAAATCAAATGGATATTGTTGATCAACACCAGTATCTTTAATACTAAATTTTTTAATCATTTTAAAATAACTTTCTATTAATAAAGAAAACAACCTAGATGGTTGTTTTTAAATTAAATTATCTTTGTATTAAAGCTGTATCAATCATAGTTTGTTTGATTGCTTGTATTGCTTGATCAGCATCATTTCCATCAGCTTGAATAGTTATTTCGGTTCCAGTTTTTATAGCCATTGCCATTACATTCATAATTGATTTTAAATTACCTTGTTTTTCATTTGCTATTATAGTAATGTTTGAACTAAATTCAGAAGCTTCTTTAGCTAGTACTGAAGCTGGTCTTGCATGTAATCCTACTTTATCTGTAATGATAGCTGAAAACTTTGCCATAAGTCTAATCCTCCTAAAATTTAACAATATTATTATATCATTCTTATTTAAACTACATTTAAATATTATACCTTACTTAAAGCAGAATTATTAGTAGCAATCATCATAATTCCATAACTTGAATTTGTAAATGAAATTTGTAATTGATCATTAATTATTTTAACTACAACACCTTTTCCAAATAATTTATGTTCAACATGATCACCAACATTATATAAATTATGTTGTTTTGGACTAACATAAAATGAACTTTGTTTATAATCATTTGAATCATAAAGTAAAGTATTTAAAAATTGAGTTTCAAATTCATATAAGTCTTTATCAAGTTCATGAATAAATTTACTTGGCTTTAATTCTGATTGCATAATATGAGAATAATCGCCTTTAACATAAGTTAAAAATAATTCTTCTTTTGCTCTAGTTAAAGCAACATATAAAGCACGTCTTTCTTCTTCTAATTCACTAATACTAGTTTCAGATAGTCTTGATGGAAAAACTCCTTGGTTTAATCCAGTAATAAAAACTACTTTATTTTCTAATCCTTTGGCTGCATGAACTGTTAGTAATGAAACTTTATCAATTTGTTCAGCTTCATCAATATCACTAGCTAAGGCTTCTTCTTGTAAAAAAGCAATTAGTTTATTTTCTTCACTATAATATTTTGGATCAAAATCTTCATCAAATCTTTTTAATTGATCATATAAAGCATTAATATTTTCTAAATCGTCTTGCTCTTTTTTAACTTTTAATTTATTTTCATAACCAGATTGAATTAGTAAATATTTTAAGATTTCTTCAATATTTGTATTATCTAAATATAACTGATGAGCTGTTTTAAACACTTCAATAAGTTCATCTAAGTTTTTAGTAATTGAATGTAAAAGTGTTCTATTTTCATTTGTAATTAAATCAAATATATTCAAATGATTTAAATTAGCAGTATTTATAATTTTTTCAATTGTAATATTTCCAATTTTTGGAATTAAACCTAAAACTCTTTGACTAGATAAATTATCTTTAATTGAAATCATTTTTAAAAATGCCATAGCATCTTTAATTACTTTTCTTTCTCTAAACTTAATTCCACCAATTAATTGAAAAGGAATTTTTTTATTTGCTAGTTCTTTTTCAAATTCTTGAGACCAAGCATTCATTCTATATAAAATAAAAATATCTTTATAATGATAACCTTGTTTAACTAGTTCTTTAATCTTAGAGCTTACATAACTAGCTTCACTAGTTTTTGAATTACATTCTTTTAAAACTACTTTTTTACCTGATTTATTATTAGTAAAAATTTCTTTGTGTTCTCTAAATTTATTGTTTTTAATAAAACTATTAGAAATATCTAATATTTGTTTTGTTGATCTATAGTTTTGATTTAAAACAATACTTATAGCATTACTATATGTTTTATTAAAGTTTAAAATAATATCTAATTTAGCTCCTCTTCAAGAATAAATAGTTTGATCAGGATCTCCAACTACTGTTAAATGATTAGTATTTATAGTTAAAAATTTAATTAAGCTAAATTGAAGTTCATTAGTATCTTGAAACTCATCAACTAAAACATAATCATAAGCATTTCTTCATTTATTTAAAATTTCATTATTTTGTTTAAATAATAGATAAACATAAATTTGTAAATCATCAAAATCTAAAGAATTATTTTTTAAAAGCGTATTTTGATACAACCTATAAATAGCTGCAAAGTTTTTTTCTAAAGTGCTTGTAGCATTTAAAATAGCTTCACTTGGATCAACTAATTCTTCTTTTCATTCTTTTATTTTATAAAGAATTTTTTTATCAAAAGTTTTTTTATCGTTTTCATTTAGTTCAATATTTGATTCTTTTAAAGCTGATTTAATAATTCTTTTTTGATCATCACTATCAATAATTAAAAATTTATCTTCTAATCCAATATGTTTTCCATCAATTCTTAATACTTTAGAACATCATGAGTGAAAAGTAGAAATAAACGGACTTTTAAAAGAATTATTTGTAATTTGTAAAACACGTTCTTTCATTTCTTTAGCAGCTTTATTTGTAAATGTTACAGCTAAAATTCTACTAGGATCGATGTTTTGTTTTTCTATTAAATAAGCAATTTTAGTTGTAATTACTCTAGTTTTACCACTACCAGCTCCAGCAATAATTCTTACTGGTTTATCTGTATTTAAAACTGCTGCTAATTGTTGAGTGTTTAGTAAATTTAACAAATTATCCACTGACATTTTTTCACCATCTACTCACTATTTTTTTTATCTTTTAGATCATCACTATCTAAATCTTGTTTTAACTCATTTATAAATTCTAAATCAAAATTACCAGGTTGTTCATTTAAAGAAATATGTTTATCATTTCTAGTTAAAATTTTATTAGATTTAATTTGTTTATTTACTATTGTTTTTTGTTTTTCAATTACAATTAAATTCAATTTAATATCAATAAAAGATTGATGATTAGCTTGTAGTCTAATTGAAATCATCAATCCTAAAAATCAAAATAAAACAATAACTAAACCTATTTGATAAACAATTAAAGATAAAGAGATTCTTCAAGCTTGTTTTTTTACAAAATTACTAGGTAATAAAAGAGCAAAAATAATTGTAAAAATAAAACCAATAAATAAAGGGATAAAAATAAATCAAATTTCTCTAACTAATACTTGTTTAAAACTAATTTTTTTAGTATTTAAACTTTTTAGCTCTATTTTAAAAAGTTTTTTACAACAACTATTTCCTTTTAATAAAAAACTTAAAACAACAAAATAAAAAAAAGTTCACACAAAAGATACTAAATACTTAGCAAGCAAACTTATAATATCACCAATTTTAATTTTAAGAAAAATTGAAATGATAATTAATGGAATTGAGCAAATTAACAAATCAAAAAGCCTAGCAAAAAAAACTTTTCATAAACTAGCTAATTTGTAGTTATTAATATCTAGTTTAAGATCATTTGTTTTACTAGTAATTAAAGAATCGCTCATTATTTTATTTTTTTAAGTTCACTATATATAAAACGCTCAAAATCATTCATTCTTTTATTAAATTCAGGATCTTTATTTTCTAAAAAGATTTTATTTTTTTTAACAAAACCATTAATTTTGTTTTTTACTTTACTTTGAGTAAAATTCAAAGCTTTTTTATATAAAACAGGGTTGTTATATTTTTCAATTAAATTTAAAAATTTATAACAAGTTTGATAATAATGAGCATAAGTTAATTGATCTGAAAGAACTTTATATTTATCAATTTGTCTAAAGTAATTAATAATGTGTGGTCATTGTCTTAATAAATCAAAAGCTGAATATTTCATAATAGAAATTCTATGCAATGATAAATAGTCATCAAGTATATAACAATTATTTGCTAAAGATAAAAATTTATAAGTAAATAAGTGGTCAAATCTAACTTTTCTTCTAAAGCTTAAATTTTTTTGTTTAATTATCTCAAGTTTAAAAGCTTTAGTATAAATAAGTCTTTGAATATAAGCAAATACTTCATAATTTTTATTTAAATCATATAATTTATTACCTTTTAAAAGATTATATGAAATTTGATCTTCAAGTAAACCATTATAATTTTGATTAAATTCTATTAAATCAGCATTGTTTTTCTCAGATACTTTTTGAATTTGTTCAACAAAATTGGGATATAAAAAATCGCCTTCTTTAACAAAAACAACATATTTTCCTGTTGCTAATCCCATTGCAATGTTTCAATCACTTGAAGTATCTTGTGGAATATTATTTTCGCTTAAAATGATGTTATTTGAATTATCAAAAATTTCTTTTATATATTTTCTTTTTGCATTATCTGTATATTTAGAGTCATTTATAATAATAGTTTGGTGTGAGTCATTAGTTTGATGTTTTATAGAGTCAATAGTTGTTTTTAATCTATTTAAATGTGTTTGAGACACAATAATAAAAGATACCAGCATTTTTACACCAACCTTCTTATACTATTTATATTTTACACTATTTAAAAATTAAAAAATGAAACTTATTTTTTAGTTATAAGTTTCATTTTTTAATGAGTGTTTCTGATATCTAGTTATAATGTTTTAAGTATTTCTTCTGAAAACTTTGGAAGATTTTCTTTTGGTATATTTGATTCAGCATCTTTTCTAAAATCTTTTGCGTGAGTTACTTTTATTGGTTTTCAAGAACTTAAACTACGTTTAAATCCTTTTGCGCCTTGGAACATTTGTCTCATCGATGTAACATTAGATATATTTCATTTAGTAATATCACCATTAAATAATTTTGTTTTACTAAACATTCGACACTGCCATATTTTCTACTTTAGAAGTATCTCATTCATTTAAATCCTGATTGAAATTAAAAGCTCCACTAAACATAATTTGCATATCTTCAACTTTTTTTACATTTAACTTAAACACAGAACCATTGAAATTTTCAGCATCTCAAAACATTCCATGCATTCTTTAACATTTTTTGTATCTCAAGAATTTAAATCTTGATTAAATTTACTTGCTCCAGCAAACATTTTAGTTATATCAATAACATTTGAAACATCTCAATTACTAATATCTTGATCAAAAGTTGTTGTATCACTAAATGTTTCAGTTAAGTATTTTACATTAGTTATTTTTCATTTATCTAAATTATCTATACGTTCTGATTCTAAATTTCTAAATGCATTGTCTAATGAATTAATTTTTAAAGGAAGATGCAGTGGAACTTTTTTTGTATTTTTGTCAACTGTGTTCATTTTTATACTTTTTAACGTATTATCTAGTTTATAACCAATTTGTAATAATTGATTTTTAGATTTATCATATTTTTCTTTAACTTCGTCTTTTAAAACTGTTTTAGGAATAAAAGTAATTGTTTTATTAAAATAACTAATATTTAACTTATTTATTTCACTACTATTATTATCAACTTGCAACTTTGTATTTTTTTGATCTTCATTAGCTAGTTTTAAATAATTTAGATGATAAATATTAGAATCCTTTAAATAAACTTTTAATTGATCAACAACATCTTGATAAGTTGAAAACTACCAAAAGCTTCTTCTTGTTCTTTAAAAACTTTTTGTAAAGCTGTTAGACCTTTATTTTTAATATCTTCACTTACTACAGTTTCTAATTTAATTTCAGAAGTATCAGGTATAGATCTTCTATTTCTTGAAGAACTGTTTTGCTCATTTATATTTTTATTAGGATTAGTTTGTTTATTAGTGCAACTAACTGATAAAATACCAGTACTTAATATAGTTAAACTACTTATTATTTTTAATAAGTGCTTCATTTTTGCCCTTTCTTTAAAACAAAAAATACGAATCTAGAAATTCGCAAATATATCAATATAAAGTTATATTAATTAATTAATCTAAAAGTTTTTTGTATTCAGAATACCCCTTTTTTTCCATTTCTTCATATGGAATAAATTCAATAGCTGCCCCATTAATACAATATCTTAATCCACCCATTTCTTTAGGACCATCATTAAAAACGTGTCCTAAATGGTTGTCTCCAGTTTTTGATCTAACTTCAACTCTATGCATATTGTGAGAATAATCTGCTTTATATTCAACAGCTTTATTATTAATTGGAGCTGTAAAACTTGGCCAACCACAACCAGCATTAAACTTAGTATTTGAAGCAAATAACACTTCTCCAGTTATTTTTTCAACATAAATACCTTTTCTATGTTCGTCATTAAATTCTGAAGTGTGTGGTTTTTCTGTTGCTGAATATTTTAAAACATTTAAACTTAATTCGTCTAAACTTAATTCTTTTCTTATTAACTTAATAAGTTCTTCTTCTTTTTTTGTTAAATTAAAATCTATATTTAAATTAACATGACAATAACCTGTTGGGTTTTTATCTAAATAATCTTGATGATAGTCTTCAGCTGTCATATAGTTTTTTAATTCTTCTAATTCAACATAAAATTCATCATATTGTTTTTTGTATTCTAAAAACACTAATTCAATAACTTTTTTATCATTTATATCAGTATAATAAACACCAGTTCTATATTGTGTTCCTACATCATTTCCTTGCTTATTTAAAGAATCAGGATGAATAATTCTAAAATAATGCACTAGTAATTCTTCTAGTGAAATTTGATTTGAATCATAAGTAACTTTAACTGTTTCAGCATGTAAAGTTTTAGATAAACTATAATATTTAGTTTTTTCACTAATCCCATTAGCATATCCATTTTCAGCATCAATTACACCTTTTAATTTAGAAAAATATGCCTCAACACCTCAAAAACAACCACCAGCTAAATAGATAACTTTATTCATATGTTTCTACTCCCTTTTTTTATTGTTATTTATTTTAATATAAAAAATATAAATTTATAAACTTTAATTAAAATAAATAAAAACAAATCTATATAGATTTGTTTTTCTAATTATTATAATTTGTTAACTTCTTTTACACTAAATGAAACTGTTCTTTCATCTCTTAATTTATACATTAAATTTGGATTAGCATAACCTTTAGTTTTTTCAAAACCTAACATACTTAAACCATTATAGTATTGTGGTAGTTCAATTGTGATTTCTTTCTTTTTATCTTCTTTACCAGTTTTAGGATCAACTTGATATATTTTAGTATCTGTTTTTTGCTCAACACCTATATTTCCAATTGTAGAAAACTTATTATTTGAAACACTAGATTTATAACCTTCGGCTCTTTTATCATCTAGTTGTGCTCTAGTTGTTTTAGATGAAAAATAATTTTCTGATAAATAATTAGGTCTATTTGTGTATAAGTTAATGTGAGCATGACTCATTCATCCACCGTTTGATGAATGATCGCCTAAATAACCAATAACTGTACCTTTTGAGACTTTTTTTGGTGTGCTTGAAGTGACACTTTTTACAACTTTTACTGTTCTTTTATCACCTAATGTTGCAGTCTCAGCAGTTCATCCTAGTTTATCATTATTTAAGGTTCTTTGTGCATCTAAATGTAAGAACGAAATGTAAATATGTGTTTTATTATCGTTTAATTCGATTTCTTTTTGTTTAGGAGATCATGGTAGGCTAGTAATTGGAACTTTAGCAACCAATACAGTACCAACACCAGCAAATGGAACATTAGTACTTAATTCATAAGCTGCTATAATTTCACCATCATATGGCATTAATACAGCTTCAAAGTCTTTAGCTATATAATCTTCACCTATGTGCATAAATTTAGGACTTTTTACTTTTTCACTATAAAATCCTCTAGATCTAGCATACCCTCCAGAAAATAGTTCTGAATCAAATTGTCTAAAGAAGTCTTTATTTATACTTTTTAGATTTTCTTGAGTTAATTTTTCAGTTGCAAAGTTAGGAGCGTGAATATTATTTTTAGTAAAATCAGCACTATATAAATCTGTGTATTTTCCTACACCTATTTTTTTATGTAGTTTTATTACATTATCTTTACTTTCATTAGTTAATACTTCTAAAAGTACACCAGAATTTCTATAATCTGTTGTTTTATCAATTGAACTTAATTTAATATTTTTAATGAATTTAGACTTAGATTTTATTATTAAATTGTCATTCATTAACTTAGTAAAATCAGTATTAGTTTCAGAAAACTTAACAGTATTAACTTTAATAGATTCACTTATTTTTAATTCTTTTCAAAATGTGTCTTTTTGATTAAAGTTAAACTTAATTCAAACATTAACACCAGTTTCAGTTTCTTTTCCTTTAATTTTTACACCTAGTCTTAATTTTAATAATCCTTCATTAATAGCTAGACTAGGATCAGATAAATCTACATCAGTAATAGTAACTTTATGTTCAACTTCTTTATCTTTAACTAATTTAACAAATTCTTCAGTTTTAACATCAAAAATAGAACTTAGTTGAGTTGAATTTAATTCATGAATTCCTCATTCATCAACTAGTTTTTTAGTTTCTTCAGTTACTGTTTTAACACTAGCTGTAAAGCTATTTTTATCTTTTAATTTAACAAGTTCATTGTATATATCTTTAATCCTAGATACATCTATTTTTTCACTACCACTTGCTTTTACATTTTTAATTCTAAATTTAAAAGTTTGTTCAATGAATAAACCTTGTTGGTATTTAAAATTATTATGACTAACTAAAGGAAGTTTTACTCTTATAGGAAAAATAACATCAAAGTTATTACCATAATCTCTTGATATGTTATTATAATCAACTTCAAATTCTAATCTTTTTAAAAAACTATCAGATAAATTAAATTCTTTTTTAATGATTTCTTTAAATTTATCTTGATCAAATTTTATATATTTTGATGCATAGTTATTTTTCATTATATTGTTAAATTCAACTGTATCTCCAGATGCACCATCAGTTGTAAATTTAACTAAATCTTTGTTGTGGTCGTGTTTAGTAAAATATTGATTAATTTCACTTAACATATTAATTTGGTTATAGTTTTCAAATTCTTGTTTGTCTTTTTCAGTTTGTAAATTATAGTTTAAATAAATTTTTTCACTTAAAGATTGATTAGATAAAGGATTTTTACAAGAAACTACAACAAGCGAAGGAACAACAGCTAGTGTAGTTAGTAAAGGAATTATCAATTTCTTGCTCTTAAACATAAATCTCCTTGACAACTGAAATGATTTTTCAGTTTTTTATAAATAAGTACGTTAATAAAATTTAATTATTATAAGAATAAAATTAGTAAATTAATTACTAACTAAATTTTAATACTTGAAAATATGAATATTTGAGAATGACTCTTTTTAATATTTTTTTAAATATTAATTCCAAGTTATTAACTAAGTTAGAACTATTTATTTTGATATAAAACAAAAAAACAGATCATAAGATCTGTTTTAGTTTTATGTTAATTTATTTACTTCTTTTACACTAAATGAAACTGTTTTATTATCTCTTAATCTATACACTAAATTTGGATTAGCATAACCTAATCTTTTTTCAAATAAACTCATACTTAAGTTTGGTAAAAATAAAGCTTGTTCATTTTTTACTACAATCTTCTTTTTATTTTCATCTAGTTTTTCTACTCCAGTTATCTGATCAACTTCATTTATAGTGTATGGTGGTCTTTGTGGAGATTGATGTAAACCAATATTTCCAAATTGTCTTCAAGTTTCTTTTCCATTTATATTTTGATGATATTGTTTGATTCTATCTTCAGATAATCCTTGATTAGCTTTAGTTGAAAAATAATTTTCAGATAAATAACTAGGTCTATTTGTATATAAGTTAACATGAGCATGACTCATTCATCCACCATTAGATGCATTATTACCTAAATAACCAATAATAGTATTTTTTGCTACTTTTTGTGGTTTTTCTGGTGTTAAACTTTTAACAACTTGAATTGTTCTATTGTTATTTAAAACAACTTTTTCTGCGCTTCATCCTAATTTTTGATTATTTAAAGTTCTTGATGCATCTAAATGTAAAAATGACATATAAATATGCTCTTTATTATCATTTAAATAGATTTCTTTTTCTTTAGGAGATCAATCTAAATCAGAAACTTTTATTTTAACAACTACAACTGTTCCAACTCCAGTAAATGGTATTTTAGTAGTTAATTCATATGCAGCTATAATCTCTCCATCATATGGCATTAATACAGCTTGAAAATCATTAGCTACGTAATCTTCTCCAATATGCATAAATATTGGTGTAGTAATTTTTGGAGCATAAAATCCTCTTGATGAAGCATAACCTCCAGAAAATAATTCTGAATCAAATTGTCTAAAAAAGTCTTTATTTACAGATTGTAAATTTTCTTGAGTTAATCTTTCGGTTGTAAAATAAGGAGCTTGAATATTATTTTTTATAAAGTCATTTTCATATAATAAACTATATTTTCCAACACCTATTTTTTTATTTAATTCTAATTTTTTATTATCTTTTAATAAAACATCTAAAACTAATTTTGCATTTCTAAAATCATTAGTTTTTTCTATTTTTTTAATATCAACATTTCTAACATCTTTATTAAGAATTTTAACTATTAAATTATCTTTAGTTAATGATAAAAAATCAGTATTAGAAATTCCATATTTAATAGTATCAATTTTAATAACTTCATTTAATTTAATGTTTTTTCAAAATTGATCATTTCAATCAAATTTAAATTTTATTAATTTAGTTATTCCTGCTTCAGCTGGTAAAGATTTTTTTTGAATCGCTTTTAGTTCTATTGTTTTTTGATTAATTTGTTGAATTAATTTATCAATTTCTATTTTATTTGAATCAGACTTATCTTTTTCTAATTTCTCTTTTTTTGTAACTAAGTTATTAATTTCTTTATTAATTTCAATTAGTTTTTTAGCTTTTTCAGATGAATCAAAACTTTCTTTAACTGCAAATCTAACTTTTAAATAACCTTCATTTAAAGCTAAATTTTTATCACTAAAATCAACACCAAAAATTGTTGATTTAAAAACAAAATTAGGATTGTTTGTTTTTAATTGATCAAATTCAGAAATATTTATTTCAAAAATATTTGAAAGTTGAGTTGAGTCTAATTCATTAATATTTCATTGATCTATTTGATTTTTAAGCTCATTAGAAATATTAGTTTTAATTCTTGCTGTAAAGTTATCATATTTAAGTTCTTTTAACTTATTAAAAACATCTTTTAACTCTTCAGCAAAAAACGCTTCACTAGGTGAACTTTTTACATTTTTTAATCTAAACTTAATTATTTGTTCAGTAAATAATCCAGGTTGATAACTAGCTTTTTTATGATTTTCTAATTGTCTTTTTATTCTAATAGGAAAAACAATATCAAAATTATTAGAATAATCTCTATCAATATTAGTGTAATCAACTTCTATTTCTAACTTATTTAAATAATCATCAGAAAGATTAAACTCTTTTTTAATAATTTGTTTAAATTTATCTTTATCAAATTTAACATATTTAGCTGCATAGTTATTTTTCATTAAACTATCTAGAGTTATATAGTTATGTGAATCTTTATTAACAAATTGTACTAGTTGTTCATTAAAGTCGTGTTTTTCAAAAAACTGATTAATTTCAGATAATATGTTTATCTGGTTTTCTTTTTCAAAATCTACTATTTTATAAATACCTTGTTGATTTTGAGTTGTTTTACACCCAATAACTATAGAAGTTGAAAGTATTGGTAAACTACAAAGTACAACAAGAACTGATTTTTTATATTTTTTATTTATCATATAAATCCTTAAGCAACTGATATAACTACTCCAGTTTTCATCTTAATAGCTATACTAATAAATCCAATTATTATAGGAATAATTATTGAAAATACTAATACTAAAACAAACTTTAATAAATCTAATAAATATGATTTAACACTAATTTGGTTTTGTTTTTTTAATAAAATAAAATCTATTGTTTTAAAAATAATATCTATAAAAGGAAATGCTAAATGGAATGTAAAAAATTCAAAAAATGAAGAAATAAATAATATAGTTCAAATAAATAACAATTCCATTAATATAATTCCAAATTGGTCAAACTTATAAATTGCTGTATCAATTGCTGATATAAATGGTAAAGCTATTATTAATAAAGTAATAAACACAAACTCTTTAATACTAAAAGAAAGTATTGATAAATCAGATGAGCTTTTAAAAAACTCTCTTAAAGTTAATGTATTTAAAAATTGGTATTCGATTTTTTTATTATTAACTTTTTTAATACTATTAAAAAATAAATAAAATGCTAAAACACTTAAAATTACTCCAATAAATTGAGCAAATAAAATATATCAAATCCCATTGGTTAAAATAAATCCTACTAATTGATTACTTTCTTGACCAGATTTTCCAAAACCAATAAACACTGCTTTAAAAAAGACAACTAATGGGTTTAAAAATGGAGCTATTGAAGTTTTTGCTCCAATTGAAGCAAATCCATAAGGTAAAAAGAAAGCTAAAGCTGTAGCTATTGTAAAACTAGTTGATAAAAATAACTTATTATGTTGTTTTTTTAATAATATTGCAATTAGTCTAAAAACTAAAACTAAAAAAACTAGTAAAAATACTGCTAGAATTTCAAAACCAAAAACTGTTGGATTAAAAAACGTTCTTAACGCTTCTCCTGGTGTATTTTTTTGTATCATACTAACCCTTTCTAGTGTATATTAACTCCTCTTTTTTATTATAAATAATTAGAAAATTTAATTAGAAATCTTACTATTTCTAATAGAAAATAAAAAGCAATAGCTATTGCTATTGCTATACATATTAAAAAGTAATTAGTTAATTTGATTAATGATTTTTAAAAATTGATCAACAATTTGTTCGGTTCTTGTTTGAATTTGTTTAAAACCCCAAATACTATAAGAATTAATAGAACCAATATTATAGTCTCTTAAATTATCAGATCCATTAATTAAAGGTGATGAAACAATACGATAAAGTTTAGATTTTTTGTCTTCAAATGAATCATTACCTATTTTGGAATTTTTACTTAAATCAATAAGGCATAAATTTCCTATTTTATTTAAATATGTTTTATGCTTATCTATAACATCTTCTTGTGATATCTTTTCATTACTTGCTATATATTTGACTCACTCTAAACTTAAAGTTTTAGGCATTATATGTTCTAATGTAGTTTTTTTAGTATGATTAATTTTTTCATTAGCATTATTTAAAATAGTAGTTTCAACAACATCAATAACACTTTTTGCAATTCACTTAACAGTATCTTTAATATTTAAAAGTGATTCTTTAACTTGCATATCATCTGGAGATATAGCGTTTAATGGTTTTTTAATAGAATTATCTTTTAAAATTTTAAATAAGCCTTTATAAGTTTTTTCTTCTTTAATTATTTGTTCTTCAAATCATGAGCAAAATTCTGAAAGTGATTGACCTGTTCCTTGATAAGACATTAATCTTATAATATGTATTGAAAACACTTTCATATAATTAATAATTGTTGCATTTTCTGATCATTCTTCAACGCTAGTATCAAAGTTTGAAAATTTATCAAATAATGCAAATAATAAACCTATATAAACTCTTTTTTGATCAATTACTCTTATTCATAAATTATTTCCAATATGATTGGTTTTTATTGGTTTAGTGATTGTTAAATATAAAATCAGATATTTTTTTAACTCTTGTAAAATATTAGTTAAACTTCAATTTTTGTCTTTACTAGACTTTATATAATATTTGAAATTTTTATAAATTTCATAAGATGCATATTTTTTATAATTATCTTTTAAGTATCATTTTAAAAATTCTTCAAAAAAGTCTCTAATTACTTTTTCTTTATCTTTATTTTTTCAATCTCCATTTGAAACTAAATTTCAAATGTATTTATCAAATTGTCTTAAGTTTTCTTTTGGATCTTTATTTTGATCTGCTAGCATTATAATATTTTTAACTAAGTCTAGATCATCTAAAGGAACGCCCTTAGAGTTTAAATTTTCAAAAATAGTCATTTCTTCAAATGGATCATTTATTGGATAAATCAATGATGAAAAAATAAACTTATTTAAAAAAATATCTAATAATCTTTTATAATCATCAACATTGAATTTTTTAGAATCAAAAAAATTTTTAATAATTTCATAATTTTCTTTTATTTTTTTATCACTAAAATTTATTTCACTACTATCAAGCTCACTACTTGTGTAGTAATTAATTATTTTTTTAATATCTTCTGATATAGATCAAGTTTCTTGATTATCAAAGCATTTTTCTAAAGTAAATTCTTTGATTTTTAATTCTTTTTCTTTAAAAATTGATTGTTGTAAAATATTTGATTCTTTATTTCTAATTATTTTGCTATTAAAAAAATGAAGTAATAAAAGACAAGTAGTTAATCTTTGTTGTCCATCAATTATTCGATGTTTTAAACCATTGGGACTATCTGTATCAATTGGAGCTGTTGCTTCAGTAATGGTTCCAAAAAAGTGCTGACGGTTATCTAAATCTCTATCTAACAAGTCATTTAAAAGTGAGTGAATATTTTCTTTGCTTCAACAATATTGTCTTTGATATAGAGGTATTTCAACTATTTGTAAATAAGAAAACATTTCTTTAACACTTCTAGGACTAACCTTAATTAAGTGATTTTTCATAATTATTTTTCCTTTTTTATAAACTCATAATTTTCTATTTTTTTAAGACAATATGTTATTAATTCAGCATCTAAACAGACATCTTTTTCTCAAGGAGATACTTCTGCTTTTAAATTTTTAATTTTAACTTGATTAGTTCTTTTACCTTTTAATTTGAAATCTTGATAGTTACTTTCATTAATAATGTTTAAATTTACTAAAAGCGTGATTATTTTACTTTGTCTATATATTGAAACATTCTTATTTAAACTTTTTGAAAAAATGTTATCTGCAATTTGTTTTGTAGATAATTCTTTATTAATTATTTTTCAATTACCATTTACATTTTTAATATAACCAAAAGCAGTTAAAACTAAACAAAACTGATCATAAGTAGCATCACTAGTAAAAATGTCAATTTCTTTATCATTTTCATTCATAACATTAATGTTGTTATTAATCTTGCTACTTGGTGAAATATAAAAGCTATTAAACTCCAAATAATTATCTCTAAATCTTTTCAAATATGATTTAGCATTAGTACCAACTGTATGAAATATAGCATTCTTTATAATTTCTTTAAGTTCTTCTTTAAATTCCATATATTATTTACTTTTCTTATTTAGTTTTATTTTGATTTGATTAATAATATCTTTGATCAACTCACTTGGAATTGAACTTCTTTTTGAATAACTTCCTCTTGCCATATGATCATTGTTTCCTTTATTTCTATTTGTTAGTAGATCAAGTTTTATATTGCTTTTAAAAATAGTTGGTTTTAAAGAAAAATCAATATCATAAGATGAGTAATAAATTTTATTTTCATAGAATTTATTATGAAAATCTCAATGGTGTTTTTGAAAGTCTCAAGTTTTACTTGTTGCTGGATTTTCTATAATTCATATTTTAGGCTTAAAAGTTTGTATTATATGAATAGTAGCTCCTATTGTACTAATTCCTAGTATTCTTCCGATTTCTTTTTGCAAAAATAGTCTTCTTTTAACAGGATGAGCAGTTTTATTATATTCATCGTAGTATTTTTTATTTCTAACTTTTCAAATTGAAGTATCATCTTCAACTTTTTCTGAAGTAGTAGTGATTTTGGCAAACATCTTACCACCACAATCAGCTCCACTTCAACTTTCACATGGTGGAGAAGCTAAGATAATATCTGGTTTTTCTAATTGTTTTAATTGATTTATTAAATTAAAGTTAAGTAATGATAAATCAATTTGTTTATATTTATAATTTTCTGATTCTTTGAATTTTATTTTACTAGGATCGTTGATACCAATAGAATAGACTATAAATTCATTATCAAAGTATTTTTTAATTGCTTTTTGATAACTACTTTCAGCATCATCATATAAAGCTCATATTACATATTTAGATATTGGTTTTTCATTTAGTAGAGAATTTTTGCTATCTTTTTCGCTATCTTCTCCTCTATTGTGCATAGCAAAAACCTCCATATTACCTATAAAGTTAATGATATATATATATATATATGCAAGCGATTAACATAAAAAGATTTAATTTATTCAACAATATAAGTTTTATATTTATAAAAAATTAAAATAAAGTTAAACATTTTAAATTAAGTTATTTAAGATACTGCAATAATCATCAATTTTTAATTAATATCTAAATAAGTATAACTAGAAATAAAAAAGAAAAGCCTAATAGCTATTCTTATACTGTTATTTGAATTTTTCATTATTTTATAAGCATGTTTATAAATTTTTTTGCTAATTTTAAAGTTTTAGTGTTCATACTCACAACTTAATTCATCTTTATTATCTTATGACGCATCGATAAATATTGAATTACTTATTAAATAAATAAAAATTCCCTTGATTATTTAAAAATCTAAGGGAATTTTTCAATTCTATAATTATTGTTTATGTATTTTTATATAGTCTTCAATATTAAATTGTAAAGTTCTAGGATCTCTTAATTTATAAATTAAGTTAGGATCAGCATAACCTTCTTCAATTTCTCATTTATTTAAATTAGCAGCAGGAGCATAATCTCTTAGTTCATTTGATATTTCTTTTTGTGGATTTTTTCTTTTACCTGTTATTGGATCTGTTTGATATACTTTAAAATTAATACCTGCTTTTAATTGTTTAGTTTTTTTATCTTTAATTCATAAAAAGTCAAATGATCCATGAACACCAATGTTTCCTAAATTTGAATAGTTTACTTCAGAAGATTTGTATTTTTTTAGTCTATCTGGACTTAAAAACTTGTTTGAAGCTTTTAAATTAAAATAGTTTTTTGTTAAATAATGTGTTCTATTTGTATATAAGTTAACATGAGCATGTGACATTCAACCTCCATTAGTTGACTCACTTCCTAAATAACCTATAATTTCACCTTTTTTAACTTTAGTTGGTCTATCTATCTGGAGTAAGTGTTGGAACAACTTGAATTGTTCTTTTATTTCCTCTATTTAGTATTGTTCCATTTCTACTTATATGCCCTAATTCTACAGTTTTAGCTTGTCAACCTAATTTTGGATTATTTAAAGTTCTTGATGCATCCAAATGTAAAAATGACATAAAAATATGATCAGAATTATTATTTAAATAAATTTCTTTTTGTTTTGGAGATCAATCTAATGAACTAACAGGAATTTTAAGAACCATTACAGTTCCTACTCCTTCTCTTGGTCTTGTTGTAGTAAATTCATAAGCAGCAATAACTTCTCCATCATATGGCATTAATACTTCTTGATGATCATTTGCAATATAATCTTCACCAATATGCATATATGATGGTGTTTTTACTTTTTCATCATAAAATGTTCTAGAAATACCATAACCTCCAGAAAATAACTCAGAATTAAAACTTCCAAAAAATGACTTATCAATACTTGGTAATATTGTTGCATCTAATCTTTCTGTTGCAAAACTTGGAGCTTTTATGTGTTGTTTTGTAAACTGATTTGTAAACAATAAACTATAATTTCCAACTCCAATATTTTTTACAAGTTTAAAAGAACTAGAATCTAAAAGTTTTAAGTTTAATTCAATACTTGCATTTCTAAAATCTTTACTTGTAATTTTATTAATACTAATATCTTTAATTTGATCACTATAAGTTTTAACTATTAAATTACTTTTATCTAAACTAGATAAATTAGTATTATTTTCAGTATTTGCAATTGTATTAACTTTAACTAAATCAGTTAATTTTATTTTTTTTCAAAAACTATCATTTCAATCAAAACTAAATTTAGAAAATAAAGAAAAGCCGGCTTGGAAATTATCTTTTACATTTTCTTTTTTATTATTAACACCAACTCTTATTTTTAAATTAGCTTCATTTTGTTTTAAATTAGCATCTTTAAAATCAACATCTTCTAAAGTTAATTTAAATTCAAAGTTTTGATATTTTTTTTCAATTTCTTTAAATTTAGATTCATCAACATTAAACATTTCTTTTAATTGTTTTGAATCTAAATCATGAATTGATCATTTCTCTAATAAATCTTTTTTAAATTTATTATTATTTAAAGTAACTTTTAAATCAGTAGATTTAAGTGTTTTTAATTCTTCAAAAGCTTTTTTAAGTTCTTCTTGTTGTTTAACAACTTCTTCTAAGCTTTTAATTTTAGTTTGCTGTTTTTCTTTATCAGCTTTTAGTGTTTCTAGTTGACTTTTAGCTTTTGAAATAGCATCTTTAACATACACTTCAATAGTATGTTCACTATATAAACCTTGTTGATATTTGGCTTTATTATGTGAAGTTAAATTAAGTCTTACTCTAATAGGAAAAACAATGTTAAAACTATTATTTACATCTCTTCTAACATTATTATAATCAATACTAAAAGATAAACGGTTAATTAAATTACCACTATAATGTAATTTATCTTTAAGAATCTTTTTAAATTCTTGTTGATTAAATTCCATATATTTAGTCATATAATTATCTAACATCATATCTTCAAATAAAACAGTTTTACTTGAAGCACCATCTATTTTATAGACAATTAAATTATCAATTTGATTATTAGTAAAATATTCATTAATTTCAGATAAAATGTTGATTTGATTATTAGTTTCAAATCTTAATAAATCATTATTATTGAACTTAGTTTTATTATTTAAATTTAAAAATATTTCTGAATTTTGATTAGTAGTATTTCTATTAGTACAACTAATAACTGTAATTATTGGAGCTGTTGATAAAATAGTTATAAAAGAAAATAACAAACACTTTTTAAATTTCAAATTTTTAAAAGATCAATTTTTCATATATCTCCTTATTAAGAAACACTAATATATACTCCAGATGCCATTTTTATTAATATTGCAAAAAATGCTAGAATCATTGGAATAATAATAGTTAATATTACAACTATAAAAAACTTAATTAAATCTTTATAATAAGTTGATTGTTGTTTTAGTTGCTTTGATAATTTCAAATAACTAATAGTTTTAAAAATAATATTTATTAAAGAAAAAAATAAATGAAAACAAAAGAAATTTACAAATGATGAAGCAAAAATAATTACTCCAACAACTAGTCCTTCAATTAGTTTTACTTGAAAATCATTAGTTTTATAAAATGCTGTATTTGTCATACTTATTAAAGGTAATAACAGCATTAACATCATAATAAAAGCAATTTCTTTTATTGTGTATCATTTTAAAGACAACTTATCATCAAAACTAACAATCATACTAATTTTTAAATGATTAATATTATTTTCTAAATCGGTTTGATTAATTTTTTTAATTAAAAAAAATAATCCAACAAACAAACTAAACCCTAAAAATCCACCAATTAATTGACCAGTTAGAATATATGGTATTCCTTTTCATAAAAGAGAGCCAATTAAAGTATTTGAGCTATTTAAAACTTGTCCACTATTTGCTAAACCCTTTAAAACACTTAAATAAAAAACACTTAAAGGATTTAAAAATGGATAAACACTAGTTTGTGAGGCTATACTTGAAAAAGCTCAAGGCAAATAAAAAGCTAATAGAGTTGCTATAGTATAACCTGATGATAAAAAGATTTTATTATGTTGTTTTTTTAAAATTACAGCAAATAATTTTCATAAAAAAACTAAAAATATTAATGTTGCTACACTTAATATTTCAAAACTAAAAACGGTTGAGTTAAAAAACGTTCTTAACGCATTTCCTGGCTGATTTGTCATTTATTTATCTCCTAAATAATAAAATAGTTTAAACATAAAAAATTTTATTGAAACAACAATAAAATTTTTTTCTAGATTATAGTTTATTAAAATATCTAGTTATTTTCTGATTTTTTTATTAACATATCTAGCAATTAGATTTATTATTAATATTGCAAATGTTGCAATTCATACATAACTCATAGCTAATCTTGGATAAAATGCTTTTGTATCTAAATACTTAGTAATTAAGTGTCCAATATATAATTTATCACTAGCTAAAATATAATAAGTAATTGATGCTCTAAATATTAATTCAAAATAAAAAATTGATAATGAGATAAATTCAATTTTAATTGCGGGCAAGACATACTTTAAAAATATTTGATTATTACTATATCCTTGGATTTTTAAATTATTAATAATTTGAATATTTAAATTATCAACTACTTCAACTAATTGTTTTGCTTTACTTGAAGCTTGATGTAAACTTACAACAATAATTACTAGTGTTAAAGCATTACTAAATATTGGATGAAAAACATAAAAATAAACTATAGTTGGAATTAATCTAATTAAAACATTTAAACTTCTACAAATAATTACAATAAATAAATTATTTAATCTTATTGATTGTAATCTAATACCTATAATTGCAATAATTATGCAAATAAACATAGCAACAATTGTAAACTGTAGTGAATTTCAAATTAAAAGAATTGGGTTATTTTCAATATGTTTGTTAAAAATACTAAAACTAGCAAAGTTTGGGTTTAACAAATTATTAAAAAATGATTTAACATAATCTAAATTAAAGATATAAATTGGAATATTAATAAAAGTAATAATACTTATAATAGTTAAGCTAATAAAAATTAAACTAATAATAATTTTATTAACATTTAGTTTTTTAGATAATCGTGTATAGTATTCAAATTTAGTTTCATTTTTTTGCTTATAAACTTTAGATCGAGCTTCAACTAAGTATTTTTTAAATAAATAGTTTAATAATTCTAAAACTAAAATAAAACTCATTAATACTAATAAAGGTATACCTAGCTGATTAAAATTTGCAGTGTTTTCACTTCCATAAACTATTAATCTACCTATTCCAGGTAAACTTAAAGCTGCTAGAATTGAAGCTCATCTAATGTTTGATTCAAATGAAAAAATGAATAATGCAATTACTCTATTTTTTATTCTTGGATAAATTTCTTTAAAAAAAGCTTTAAACTTTGAATTACCTTGACTTATTGAAACATAATATGGCTGTAAATCAAATGAATTTAACATATCAATATAGTATTTATGTAATCATAATCAAGTAAATCAAATATAAACTAATAATAAACTTAAATCGTTTCTAAAAGTTGAAGTTATCAGAATAATAAAGATCAATTCAGGCGTACTTCTTAAAATTAAAATTACTATACTTATTAGATAAGATAAAAATTTATTATTAACTTTATCAAATGATAAAAAACTAGTAATAATAGCTAATATAAAACCAATAAAAGTTCCAGTTAAAGCTAGTTTAATTGTTATTCATAATAATCTAAGTGTATCTAAAAACAAATTAGTATATTCATTTGAAATATAACTAGTATCTAAAAAGTTTTTATTTTCAAAACTAAATAGTAAAGCTAATTTTTTAGTTACTTGATAAAAGTTATCAATATTAATAAGACTTGCTTGATTATAAAAACATCAACCTATTAATAATAAAACTAAAAGTATTAAAAGGTTAAAATAGATTTTATGAAACTTTCAACTTGTTTTTGTATTAGTAATTCTGTTTATATAACGATATTTAAAGAAATTAGATTCTTTAACTAAAAATGGCTTTTTATAATTTTGTCTAATTGCCATTGGTTTATATCCTTAGTTTTTTTATCAAGCACAATTTGCTTATTATCAATTGCTATTACTCTATCAAAATATTTTTTAACTAGACTAAGATCATGAATGTTTACTAAAATAGTTTTATTTTGTTCTGAAATATTTTTAAGTATTTTAAGTACTTCAATACTAGTTTTTTTATCTAAATTACTTGTTGGTTCATCTGCTAAAATTAACTCAACATCTTTTATTAATAGTTTTGCAATTTCTACACGTTGTTGTTGACCACCAGAAAGTTCACTTACTTTAAAAAAAGCTTTATCTAAAATATTTAATTCATCTAATTTTTCAAAAATTGTTATTTTTTGTTTTTTAGTTAATATACTAAAAAACTTATAAAAACTATTTTTATATTTACTAGTTGATCTAATAATGTTGTTATAAACATTATCAGTATAAATAAGATTTGGAGTTTGTGTTAGAAAACCTATTTTTGAAATAAAATTACGTTTCTGTTTTTTATTAAATTTTAAAATGTCTTGATCAAACACTTTTATCTGACCATTTACTGGTTTTAATGAATTAATTATTATTTTAAATAATGTACTTTTTCCAACTCCAGATGGACCAATTATAGCAACTAGTTCACCTTGAAAAATATCTAAAGTAATATTTTCTAAAACTAAATCACTTTTATTATTATATTTAACTAATATTTCTTTTAACTCTATAACCTTTTTCATCTATTTTTGTTTTTCGATTTTATCAATATTTGTTACTAAATCTTGTTTTGATTCAGCTTGTACTTGTAATTTTACTAATTTTTCAAATAAGTCCATACTTAATGGCATAAATTTGTTATATCCAGTATAAATTCCATAAGTATTTTCTTCTAATGTTAATGAATGTAGTGCTTTTGAAAGTAATTCAACTTGTTTGTCTAATAAACCTTTTCTAGCTAAAACAACATCATAACCAGCTGGATTAGTCATTGTTAAAGTTCTAACTATAGCACCATTTTTATCTTTCATGCCATTAACTGCTGGTTTTGCTGCTGGAGCTGGCGCAACAGGTGCTGCTGTGGCAGATGTAGTAGCGGCAGTCATCATAGCTTTTCCGCCATTCATTGTATTTTCAGTTGGTTTAAAATCAGTTGGTTTATATTTTTCACTTTTTTCTTTTGATTTTGTTCAGTTGTAAGAACCTTCATCATCAAATCCTATTCTTGGAACAAGTTGAGAATTACCCTGCTTTTTACCTAATTGAGCAGATACTTTTTGTCCTTTAACAATGTATTGTTCGTATTTCTTACCTTCTAAATCTTCTTTAATTTCTGAAACAGTCTTATTAAAATGACGTGCAAATAATGCTACTTGATATTTATATCCACCAGCACTACTTGTTTTTTCATAAACCACACCATTTTTAATGAATTCTTCTCAATTTTTACTTTCTCAAGCTTTGATTATTTTTTCTCGATCTGCTTCATTACCCGCTATTAAAACAGCACCACGATATACGTAAGTTAAATCACCATTTTTGTAGAAGTTAGTGTATTTTGATCCATCAAAATGTAAGGTCTTACCATTTGTATTTTTACCATCTTTAGATTCTTTAGTATATCATTCAGGATATTCACCATATTCTAATCATTTTTTGTTATTTTCATCCGCTAGTTTACGTAGTGAATCTTCTTTCATTCCATCTTTATAGAATGTGTTATCTCCTGATTGTCAGTTAAACTGTAAAGTTGCAGCTTGAGAAACTAATTTGAAAGGCAAATCTTTTTTTAGAGTTTTTTTATTAACATCTCAAACATTACTTAAATAGTATGAATAATTAGCAATATAAACATCATTTTCAGAGTCATTTTTTTCCAATTTTGAAAAGTAAGTTTTTTTGTCAAAGTCAACTTTGATATCAAATTTAACATCTTTAAATTTTTTAGTTGCTTCATCTTTGTTTTTTAATTCATTAAATTTTTTAGTTAATAATTCTATGAATGCTTTACTTTTATCTCCAGCAGTTACAGCACCAGTATTATAATCTAAGTTACTAAAAAATCCATCATTAATTCAAGAGTTATTGATTGTTATTGTAGTATCTCAGCTTTCTTTAGTTTGACAAGCAACAACAAATGAACTTATAGAACCAATAGAAACAGCTGATAACATTGTTCCTAATGCTACTTTTAATCTATTTGTATACATTCTTATCTCCTTTTTAAAATAAGGGAAAAATAAAAGGTTATACCTTTTAAGGGCATAACCTGTAAAAAATCTCTAGCCACGCATGAATTACCATGATCTGCTAATAGGTATAATCTCAGCCTTTTACAGCACCCTTATTTGCTTTAATTATACTTTAATAGATCAAATAGTTATATAAAAAAATAATAAATATTCAAACATTAAAAAAATTAAAAAAAATTAAATAGTTAAAACTACTTTTTAATACTAAATTCTTTTGGAATCTCTTCTTTTAAAACATATTTAAAAATATATTCTCCAACTCCACCTTGATCTGCAGTTAAACTAGTAACATCATCAGCTGCATTTTTAACAATCTCTAGTTTTGAATTTTTCATAGCAACTCCAGTTCCTGCAAATTTAATAGCTTCTAAGTCGTTTTCTCCATCTCCAAAAAATAAAATTTCTTCTGGTTTTATATTTAATTCTTTTGCAACATATTCTAAACCATAACCTTTATTAACACCAATTGGATTAATTTCAATATTTTCTTTTGCATTTGTTACATAACTAAAAGAAAAAGCACTAAAACCTAGATCTTCAACTTTTTTTCTCATTTGTCTCATATTTTCTTTTTTACCAAAACAAATATATTTAGTAATTTGAGCTTCTAATTTTTTATTAGGTTTATAAGTTTTTACTACTCTTTGAGCTCTTTTTTTCATTCATCAAAAAAATATAGATATTCCTTTATTTTTATAAGCAATATTTTCATTAAGTGTATAACAAAAAGCATGAGCTTTATGTTGTTTTATAATACTAAAGATTTGATCCACTTGTTGAGCTGCAAAGTTTTTTGTATATCTAATCTTTACACTACCATTTTTCTCATAACTAAACACTTGTCCACCATTTTGACTAATAAAAGGAATAGAAGTATTTAATAAATCTAATTGTTTTGCAATAAATCTAGTAGTTGTTATAGTTCTTCCTGTTGCTATAACTATTTTTATTCCTTTATCTTTAGCTTTTTTTATAGCAAGTTTAGTTAGTTCATGAATTCCGTTTTTTCTAGAATACACTGTTCCATCAATATCAATAGCAATTATTTTATACATAAAAACTCTCTTTTCTATTATTATGATTATAACAAAATCAATTATTCTAATATCTTGATGAATTTTAGTTTCTTAATATAAGGAGTTAATAAGTAATATAAGAACTTTTATAATTAATTTGAGGTGAAATAATGAATAAGTTTAAATCTGAGTTTGATAAACCTTTTAATAGATCAAAAACTCATGAAAGAAGATGGTGTAAAGATAATATTAAACAATTTTATTTATTAGATGATTATGATAATTTTTTAAACTGTTCAATAGCTGACACTAATTTTAAAACTCCAAAAGTTATAGTAAATACAATTAAAAAAATCGCTAAACAACAATCTTATAGTTACACTTGTAGTATTGAAAATAGTCTAGATGCTATTCAAACTTGATATAAACAATTACATAATATTGATTTAACTACTAATCAAATAATTCTAGGTCATGGAACTATTAGTGCTTTAATACAAGCTGTTCAAGCGCTTACTAATGTAAATGATAATATCTTAATTCAATCTCCCGTTTATAAACCTTTTTATAATGTAGTACAAACAAATAATAGAAATGTAATAGATAATCCATTAGTTTATAAAGATCATAATTATGAAATTGATTTTATTGATTTTGAAAATAAAATGAAAAAACATAATGTAAAAATGTTTATTTTATGTAGTCCACATAACCCTTCTGGAGTAGTTTGAAAAGCTCAAGATCTTTTAAAAATCATTGAGATTTGTAATAGGTATAATGTAGTTATTATTAGTGATGAAGTTCATGGAGACATTGTTTTAAAAGATAAGTTTTATTCTTTATTAGAATTTGAAACTAAAAATAATAATTTTATAGTAGTTAGTTCTCCAAATAAAATGTTTAATTTAGCTGGATTAAAAGGTTCTTATTTAATTAGTAAAAATACAGATATACTAGATAAAATTAAACAACAATATTTAATTAATGGATTTGGACTATTTAATTCTTTTTATCAACAAGTTTTAATTAGTGCTTATACAAATAAAGAAGTTTTAGATTGAGTAAAAGAGTTTAAAGAATATATTTATAATAACTATTTATATTTAAAAGAAAATCTTTTAGATAAATATAAACAACTAGATTATATAGATCTAAAAGCAACTTATTTAGTTTGAATTAAGTTTAATCATATAACTGTTGATCAGTTTAAAGAAAATTTAAAACATCAAAATCTAATTATTAATTTAGCTTCTGATTTTTATACAAATGAAACTGACTGATTTAGAATAAATATTGCTTGTCCTAGATCTGAATTAATACAATTAGTTGAAAAACTAAAAATCTGTTTAAAATTAAATTAGGGGGTAATTATGAAAATAATTAATACTGAAAATGCTCCAAAAGCAATCGGACCATACAGTCAAGCTATTAAAATTTGTAATGGTACTTTATATTTATCTGGGCAATTAGGATTAGATCCTAAAACTATGCTTTTAGAAAATAATATTGAATTACAAACAAAAAGAAGTTTAAATAATATTTATGAAATTTTAAAACAAGCAGGATATGACAAAACTGATGTAGTTAAAACTTTAGTTTTATTAAAAGATATTAATGATTTTTCATTAGTAAATAGTATTTATGAAGAATTCTTTGAAGAGCACAAACCTGCTAGAAGTGCTTTTCAAGCAGCAGCTCTTCCAAAAGATGCTTTAATTGAAATAGAAGTAATTGCTTATAAAAAAGAAACAAATTGTTGTTTAGATAAATAATAAAAATGCAGATCATTATAGGTCTGCATTTTCTTATTTTTTAGATTTAATTTTAGATAATTTATCTTTAATTTTTTCTTTAGATTTAAAGTATAAATTCTTTGTTTTGTCAGCTGAATTTAAATAAAAATTCTTTAGATTTTTACGATAATAATATCCAGTTCCACCCGCTATTCCTAGAACTGTAAAAGTACCTAAAACAACTCCTGCTATAACTCCTGCACTTGGCGAATTTGGTTTTATTATAGTGTTTGGTTTTGCTGGAATTTTGTAAAGGTTATTATCATTTTTAGGATTTTCAATCTTGTCTTCTTCTAGTGATTCATTTTTTTCTATTGTTTCATTATTTATTTCAGAATGTTCTGGTTTTTTAGGAGCTATTGTATTTTCTGAATTATCTGGTGAATCTGCTGGTAGTGGTGAAGAATTTGGGATAGAATCAGGTTTTGAAGATTCTTCAGTTGGTTTTTCAGGTTTTATAATAGGTTTTGATTCTATAGAAGGTATTTTATATGTATTATCCTCTAAGATGTTTATTTTTTTCGAATCATCTTTTTGTTTATCTTTAGTAATTTCATTTAAATTATTATCTGTGTGTGGGCTTTCTAAAGCCTCATCGGCTTTAGGTGATAATATTTCTTCAGTACTAATCTCAGGTTTAGCTGCTTCTGTCTTTTCTAGTCACTTAGGTTGATAGTCTTGATCAAGTCCAAAATCATTATTATTAACCTCAGTTTTCATTAGTCATGAATTCAAATTTTGCTTAAATGCTTTTGCATCTTTAAACATTTCTTTCATATTTTTAATTTTTTTAAGCTTAGGTCCTCACTCTAATGGTTTATTTCCATTATTAAACTTTGTAGAGTTTAAAAACATTCGTTCCATATTTGTAACGTTTGATACATCTCATGATGATAAATTATGATTAAAATTTTTAGAATATGCAAACATTTCACCCATATCAGTGACATTTGAAGTGTCTCATTTTAAAATAGCATCGTTGTTAAATCAAGTCGTATTGTAGAACATACTATTCATATTTGTTATTCTTGATGTATCTCAATCTACTGTTCAGATTATATTATTTGTTCTTGCTTGAAAAGCTCCCTTCAAACTAGTTATTTCTGTAGGTAATTGTGCAGCAATGACTTTAACAGTTGAAGGAATTTGTTCTATTCTAACTTGTTTTTCAAAATTATCTCAATAATAACCAATTTGAGTTAGTTTTTCACCTTGATATTTGTGTGATTTTTTTTTAATTTGTTTATTTATTTGAATATTATTCTCACCATTATTTTTATTAACTAGTATTATTGAAGCTGTTATTAAAAATACAGCACTACAACTAGTTAAAATGGTTAATATTTTTTTCATTAAGTATTCATTCCTTATTTATCTTTTATATTGCAATTGTTATATTGCAATTGTTCATTATAGTTTTTTTTTTTTTTTTTTGTCAAGAGTAAATATTAATTAGTGTTTAAAATTTATAAAACGTATTGTGAAATTACAAAATATAAATTGGAGAATAAATGATAATTAAAACTAAAAAAATGCAGATTGTTAATTCTGCATTTTTACTATTTTTTAGATTTAATTCTTGATATTTTCTCTTTTATTTTGTCTGTTGATCTTAAATAGAAATTTTTTAGATTTTTACGATAATAATATCCAGTTCCAGCTCCAATTCCTAAAAGAGAAAAAGTTCCTAAAACTACTCCAGTAATAACTGCAGCATTATTTGATTTAGATTTTGAAATGACTGTATTTGGTTTTATTAACGGGAATTTGTTTGTATTATTATTTTTTCTATCAACAGAATTTTCACTATCAATTTTAAGTGTGTCTTCAACTTCTGCAATTTCATTTTTAGATTCAGGTGATTCAGATTTTTCAATTGGTAATTTAGGTTCTTCAACTGGTTGATTAATTATTGAAGATTCATTTTCATCATTTGGAGTATTGATTATAGGATCAGGTAGAGAAGGTGTGCTATCAGGTTTTATTATTGGTGTAGTAACAGTAGGATCAGAAATTATAGATGATATAGTATTAGATTCATCTTCTGATCTTGGTTGAATATTTGGTTTAGGCACTTCAACTGGTTTTGATATTCATTTAGGTTGTTTTTTATCATCTAATCCAAAATCTTTATTATTAGCATAATTTGTTAGTTTTCATCCACTTAAATCATGAGTAAAACTTGAAGCGTTTTTAAACATACTTTCCATGTTTACAGCATTTTTAAGTTTATCATCTCAATTTAAATGTTTTTCCTTATTATTAAAATCTGTGGCTTCAGAAAACATTCCTTTAAAATTTTTTACTTTTGAAACATTTCATTTAGACAAATCTTGATTAAATGACCTACTTTTACCAAACATACCTTCCATAGTTTTTACTTTTGAAACATCTCATTAAGCAATACTTGGATCATTAATATAATTTGTATTATAAAACACATAGCTCATATCTTCTATATTTGATGTATTTCATTTAGTTTCTCATTTTACATATTGATTGTTTCCAGTAAATGCATATTCTAAGCTTGTTATTTCTGGTGGTAAATCTGCTGCAATTGTTGAAACAGTTGGAGGTATTTGTGATATTATTGTTTTTTCATTTTTCTTATAATAACCTATTTTAGTAATTTTTCTATTAAGTCCTTGTCCAGTAACTACATGTTGTTTAGTATTAGCCTGAGCATTATAACTTATTATATTATTCTCACCATTATTTTTATTAACTAGTATTATTGAAGCTGTTATTAAAAATACAGCACTACAACTAGTTAAAATGGTTAATAATTTTTTCATTAATTATTCATTCCTTATTTATCTTTTATATTGCAATTATTCATTATAATTTTTTTCAAGAGTAAGTTATATTTTCTAAAAACTTTTAAGTGTGCTATTAATTAATTAAAATACATATTAAAATAAGTTTATGAAAAATAAAAATAATGAATCTTTTAAAAAAAGACTAGGTAAGAAAATTTTTAAAGCTGCTAAAAAGCCTTTTAGATTTATTTATTGACTTGCAGGTAATTTAACTATACTTAAGTCAAATAAAAAGCTAGGATATATTAGTAAAATTGATGATATTAATAAATTAAATAAAATCATGAAATACTATTATAAAAGAGATGAATTAGTATTATGTGATGATAATAAAATAGAAAATATTAGTTTTTTAACTAGTGATAATGTAAAAATTAAAGGTATTAAATTTATTACTAATAAAGATAGTAAAAAATGAATTATTAGTTCACATTGATTTGCTGGAGAAAAATATTTAGGATTAATTCATACTAAAGCTTTTATAGAACTTGGATATAATATATTATCTTTTGATTTTAGAAATCATGGTGATTCAGAACAAACTGAAGTAATTAGTATGGGTTTATTTGAAAGTATAGACTTAATTGGT
Source organism: Mycoplasma leachii PG50 (assembly GCF_000183365.1). Classification (NCBI taxonomy): domain Bacteria; kingdom Bacillati; phylum Mycoplasmatota; class Mollicutes; order Mycoplasmatales; family Mycoplasmataceae; genus Mycoplasma; species Mycoplasma leachii. The sequence goes on from NC_014751.1 coordinate 847,648, forward strand.
GCTATTAATTATTTAATTAGTAATAATGAAGTTGAAACACTTGGGTTATTTGGTATGAGCATGGGTGCTTATATATGTAATTATGTAGCTATTAATCATAAACAATTATTAGATAAAGCAAATGTTAAATTTATTATAAGTGATTCAGCTTATGGATCTATTGAATCATTATTATATAAAAACTGAAAAGAAAGACTACATATTTTAATAAATAAAAAACTAGCTAGAAAAATTATTAATAAAACAATAGATTTACAAAATTTAGCTACAAATCATGATCAAAAAGAATTAAATTTATTTGATATGTATGAAAATCAAAAAATGATTCCAGCAAATGCTCCTATTTTATTTATTCATGGGTGTAATGACCAAATAACACCTCATACAGATTCATTAAGATTATTTATTAATAGATCTACTTATAATAGTGATGATGAGCTTTTAATTTATAATTCATGTAATCATTGTTTTTCTTTTAAAGAACATTATTATCAAACAATTTATAGAATTTTAATGTTTGAAAATAAAATTATTAAAGATAATAGTGCTACTAAATTAGCTTTAGATAAAATGGGTATTAGTGATGAAATTATTAGTAATAATTTTAATGAAATAAAAGAAGTTTCTACTTTTTATTTTTCTAAAAATAAAAACAATATGTTTTAAACTAAATTAAAGATTATAATATTTATATCTTCAATTTAGTTTTTTTATAGTTTATTATATAAGGATTAGTTTTTAAAAATATTTTTAAAATTATTAATATTTTTTACTTATTTATCTTGTAAATTTATAATATATTATCTATAATAATAAAGTCGTTTAATATGATAAGATAATAGCATAGATAAATTTTTATATGCGCCCGTAGATCAATTGGATAGATCGCTTGACTACGGATCAAAAGGTTGGGGGTTCGAGTCCCTCCGGGCGCACCATTTAGAAAATAAATTGTTATTATCTTTAAAACATAATAACAAGTATTCGGGAAGTGGCTCAGTTTGGTAGAGCATTCGGTTTGGGACCGAAGGGTCGCAGGTTCAAATCCTGTCTTCCCGACCATTATAATAATGGGCCCTTAGCTCAGCTGGGAGAGCACCTGCCTTGCACGCAGGGGGTCGACGGTTCGATCCCGTTAGGGTCCACCATATTTGGCGGGGTAGCTCAGTTGGTTAGAGCGTTCGGTTCATACCCGAAAGGTCGAGAGTTCAAATCTCTCCCCCGCTACCATATTTATTTATGGACCTTTAGCTCAGTTGGTTAGAGCATCCGGCTCATAACCGGACGGTCATTGGTTCAAGTCCAATAAGGTCCACCATATTAAAATAAAAATATTTTTAGTATAAAAGAATGGTAGTACGGAAGATTACCCAAGTCCGGCTGAAGGGATCGGTCTTGAAAACCGAGAGTCGGGGAAACCCGAGCGGGGGTTCGAATCCCTCATCTTCCGCCATTTATTAAGAATTTAAAAACAACGCGGGGTAGAGCAGTTGGTAGCTCGCCGGGCTCATAACCCGGAGGCCGCAGGTTCGAGTCCTGCCCCCGCAACCAATGGCCCCATAGCGAAGTTGGTTATCGCGCCTCCCTGTCACGGAGGAGATCACGGGTTCGAGTCCCGTTGGGGTCGCCATTTTTTATGGTCGTGTAGCTCAGTCGGTAGAGCAGCAGACTGAAGCTCTGCGTGTCGGCGGTTCAATTCCGTCCACGACCACCACTTGAACACAAAAATTATAAGTAGTCATAAGACTACTTTTTTTATTTTAAAAAACTATTAAGTATATAATTACTTTATATTTGTACTAGTAATTGGAGCAATAATTATGAAACTAATAGTTTTAGAAAATGAAGAACAAGTTGCAAATAAAGCAGCACAAATCATAAGTGAACAAATCAAAAATAAACCTAATAGTGTATTAGGTTTAGCAACTGGTTCAACACCAATAAATACTTATAAAAAACTAATTCAAATGTATCAAGAAAAACAAATTAGCTTTAAAGATGTTATTAGTTTTAATTTAGATGAATATAAAGATATAGATAAAAATAATAAGCAATCTTATTATTATTTTATGAATAATCAATTATTTGATTTTATTAATATAAATAAAAATAATTGTTATATACCTGATGAAAGTTTTTATAATAACCCAATAGCTTATGATGAACTAATTAAAAAAGCTAATGGTATTGATTTACAACTTTTAGGAATTGGAATTAATGGTCATATTGGATTTAATGAACCAGATTCAAGTTTTGACTCTTTAACTCAAATTGTAGATTTAACCGATTCAACTATTAAAGCAAATTCAAGATTTTTTGATTCAATAGATCAAGTACCAACTCAAGCAATTTCAATGGGTTTACAATCAATAATGAATGCTAAAAAAATTTTATTACTAGCAACTGGAATAAATAAATCTGAAGCTATTTATCATTTAATTCAAGGACAAATTACAAAAAAATGACCTTGTACAATATTACAAAAACATAATGATGTCACAATAATTATTGATAAAAATGCAGCAAGTAAATTAACTAATTTAAAGGCTAATTAGATTAGCTTTTTTTATTTGCTTATTTATAATAATTATTTTATTGAGTTTTTAAAAATATATAATTATATAGGCATTTAATCTGAAAGGTAAATCTATTATGAAAAAAAAGGTAATTTTTGGTAATTGAAAAATGAATGGGACTAATGAAAGTTTGACAGATTTTTTAAACCAAGTAGATAATAAAGTAGATAGTTCAAAAATTATAGCAGGATTAGCTGTACCTTATGTAATGTTACAAACTGGGCTAAAACTTGCAAAAAATGTTAAAATAGCTGCTCAAAACGTACATTATAAAGATAAGGGTGCTTATACTGGAGAAATTTCAACTACAATGCTAAAAGAAATTGGAGTTGAATATGTAATTATTGGACATTCTGAAAGAAGAGAAATGTTTAATGAAACTGATTTAGATGTTAATAAAAAGGCTAAAGTTTTATTAGAAAACAATATAACTCCAATTATTTGTTGTGGTGAAACTTTACAAACTAAAGAAAGTGGAAAAACTATTGAATTTGTAAATAATCAAATTAATATAATGTTTGAAGGTATTAAAAAAGAAGATGCAATCAAAGCAATTATTGCTTATGAACCAATTTGAGCAATTGGTACTGGAAAAACAGCAACAAGTAGTGATGCTGAAGAAGTATGCAAACAAATCAGAAATAATTTAGCAAAAATTTATGATAAAAATACAGCTGAACAAATTATTATTCAGTATGGTGGAAGTGTTAAACCATCAAATATTCAAGAATATTTAAAAATGCCAAATATTGATGGAGCTTTAGTTGGGGGAGCTTCTTTATTAGCTAGTGATTATTTAGGTTTAGTTAACTATAATGAATAAACCAGAGATTAAGTTATTAATATTAGATATGGATGGGACTAGTTATTATAAAATGGGTCCTATTATAGAAAAAAATATTGAACCATTAAAAAAAATAATAAATAAAGGAGTTAAAGTAGTTTTTGTTACAGGACGACCTGTTTTAGCAAAACTAAATAGTTTAAAACATCACGGTTTGTTAGTTGATCATCAATTAATTGCTGGATATAATGCAGCTTGTATTTATGATTTAAGTAAAGATCAAATTTTATTATCAAATCCAATTAGTACAGATAAAGCAAAAAAAGTATTTGATTTAGTAACTAGTGATAAATATAAAAATAGTGGTATTAAAATTTGAGGATATGTTGATGATTTAAAAACTGTAATAACTAATAAATGAACTCAAAATCCAAGTGATTATCATGATGAAACTGTTTTTTTTGATGGTCAAGTTCTTGAATATAAAGATATTAAAGATGATTTTAATTTTAAATTCTTTAAGCTTTTAGGTTTTGATGCAAACAAAGAATTTTATGATATTTTAGTTAATGAATTGAATTTTAACATAGCTACAAATGATAATAAACTAGCTGAAATTAATAAAAAAAATGTTAATAAAAAATTAGCTGTAGAATGATTTTCAAACTATTTTAATATTGATTTGAAAAACATTGCAGCAATTGGTGATGGAATGAATGATTGAGAAATGATAAATCATGTAGGATATAAAGTAGCTATTAAAAACTCAGTTGAACCAATTAAAAAAATAGCAAATATTTATATAGATAAAACAGCTGAACAAGGTGCAGTTGAAGATTTTATTAAACACTATATACTAGGAGAATAAAAATGAAAGTAAAAAGACCAGTTTTACTAGCAATTCTAGATGGTTGAGGAATTAGTGAACCTGATAAGGGGAATGCTGTTGATAATGCAAATATGGTATTTGTAGAGTACTTAAAAAAAACTTATCCTTGACTAAAAGCTCATGCCTCAGGAAAATGAGTAGGTCTTCCAGAAAATCAAATGGGAAATTCTGAAGTTGGACATATTCATTTAGGATCTGGAAGAATCAATCTAGAATCTTTAGCAAAACTAAATCATGAAACAAAAACTAATAACATAGCAAAAAATGATGAAATTGTTAAAACTTTTGAATATGTTAAAAAAAATAATAGTGCTTTGCATTTAATGGGATTGTTTTCAAATGGTGGTGTTCATTCTCATTTTGATCATATGATAACTATTTATAAAGCAGCGATTGATTATGGTATTACAAATATTAAGTTTGATTTAATTACTGATGGAAGAGACACTAAACCAAAATTAGCTTATGATTTTATTAAGGATTTATTAGAATTAATAAAACAAAATAATAATATTGGAATTATTTCTTCAATTAGTGGAAGATATTATGCAATGGATCGTGATAAAAGATTTGATAGATCACGTATTGCTTATAATGCTATTGTTAATAGAAATAATGTTAGATCATTTACAAACATATTAGATTACATACAACAAGAATATATGATAAATCACGATGATGAAATGATTATTCCAGCATTTAATCAAGATGATTTAAATGGTAATTTAAAAGCAAATGATGCAATTATTATGACTAATTTTCGTCCAGATAGAGCTATTCAAATTTCATCAATTTTAACTAATAAAAACTATATAGCTTGACAAAATGAAGCATTTAGCGATGCTGAATTTATTGGAGATAAAATTAGATTTGTTTCTATGATGAAATATTCAGATAGTATAACTTCACCACATATTGCTTATCCACCAAAACCTTTAACAAATACTTTAGGTCAATATTTATCACAACTTGGGTTAAAACAATTAAGAATTGCTGAAACTGAAAAAATTGCTCACGTTACTTTCTTTTTTGATGGAGGAAATGACTATTTTAAAAATGGTTTAGCAAAAAATGATGAAATTACTTTAGCTAATGCTTATATTGATTTAATTCCTTCAGCAAAAGTTGCAACTTATGATTTAAAACCACAAATGTCTGCTGTTGAAATTACAGATAAATTATTAGAAGAAATTAAAAAAGATGAATTTGATTTTATAGTTTTAAACTTTGCAAATTGTGATATGGTAGGTCATACTGGAAATAACAAAGCTACTGAAATTGCATGTAAAACTTTAGATGATCAATTAAAACGTATTCATGAAGAATTTGTTTTAAGACATAATGGAATTATGGTAATTACAGCAGATCATGGTAATGCTGAAATAATGATTGATAAAGATGGACAAGTAAATAAAAAACATACAACTTCATTAGTTCCAATTATTATTACTGATCTAAACACTAAACTAAAACAAAACGATCCAGCAATTGCTAAAGTTGCTCCAACTATTTTAGATTTAATGAATATTGAAATTCCAAAAGAAATGGAATTAGAATCAATGATCGATCATAATTAAAATCTAAAAATAACTAGCACTATCAAGAGTGCTAGTTTTTATTTTTTATAATTTATCCCGAATATGATATAATTTTTGGGAGAAAGGAGTAAAAAATTATGTCATATTTATCACAAATTCAAAATAGAATTGATCACTTTGAACCTGCAAAAATTTTCATTAGTCAGGACTTTTCAGACATAGCTTCTAATGAAACTGTTCGTAGAACATTAAATAAGCTAGTAGAAGAAGACAAAATCAAAAGAATCATCAATGGTTTTTATTATAATCCCTCATATATTGAACTTATTCATGAATATGAACCATTTGAAGTTGAAGAACTAGCATATTCTATTGCTAGAAAATATAATTGAGAAATTGCTCCTTTTGGTATTGCCTGTTTAAATATATTAGGTTTATCAACGCAAGTTCCAGCAAGAATAATTTTTGTTTCTAGTGGTAAAAACAAAATATATAACATAGATGGATGAATTATAGAATTTAAAAAAGTTAGTAATAAAGAAATTTGCAATATGTCTTGAACAACAAAAATTGTTATTCAAGCCATTAAAGAAATTGGTAAAGGCAAATTAACTAAAAAAGACATTAGAATAATTAGAAATAATTTATCAGTACTTGAAAAACAAAACTTACTAAAAGAAGCAAAATACACAACTACATGAATTTTTGATTATATCAAACAAATTTGTAAGGAATAATATGAATAAATTTTATGTAAAAACAAATTCAGAGTTAAGAGCTTTAATAATACGTACAGCAAATACAAAAAGAATACCAAACGCTGTTGTTGAAAAAGATTATTGAGTTAGTTTCTTATTAGATTATATTTTTAGTGAAAGCAAATGATCTAATTCATTTACTTTTAAAGGTGGAACTTCACTTTCTAAATGCTTTAATTTAATTGAAAGATTTTCTGAAGATATAGATTTAATATTAGATTGAAAACTCTTTGGATATGAAAGTAATGAACTATATATAGAAAGAACAAAAAAGGGTCAAAATAAATTTAATAATGAATTAAATGAAAAAGTAGTGGCGTTTTTAAAAGGTGAACTTTTAAAAGAATTAAATGAAAAATTAAAAGAATATAATTTAGAATTTTGAATTGATCCAGAAGATCCTAACAGTATTTTATGTGACTATCCTAAGATATTTCAATCAGATTATTTATCTAAAAAAATTAAACTAGAAATAGGTTGTCTTGGTAAGTGAACTCCTGCTGAAGATGTAAAAATTAAACCTTTAATTTCTGAAGTATATCCTGATGTATTTAAACAATCTGCTATTATAAGAACTATTAGTCCTGAAAGAACTTTTTGAGAAAAAACACTTATTTTACACTCTGTATGTAATAAGTCTGAAGAAAAACCACTTAATACTAGATATGCTAGACATTATTATGATTTGTATTGCTTATACAATTCAATTTATAAGAAAAAAGCTCTTGATGATATAAATTTACTTTTAGATGCTACTCAATTTAAAAAGAAATTTTATTGATCAAAATCTGCAAATTATGATGATGTTTTAGAAAATAAAAATCTAAAACTAATACCAGATGAGTTTAGAATAGAGCAAGTTAAAAAAGATTATGTTGATATGGAAAACATGTTTTATGGACATATTCCATCAATAGAACAAATATTTGAAACACTAAAAAAACTGGAAGTTGAAATTAATGATAAACTAAAAACAAATTAAAAATTTGCAATAATAAAAGCCCCTTTTTTGATTTTTAATCAAATAATAAGGGGCTTATTTTATATTAATAATTACTTTTATTTTCTTGTTTTAACATTATTTCAACAGATCCACTAGTTCCAAGTCTACTTGCTCCAGCATTTATCATTGCAATTGCATCATCATAAGTTCTAACTCCACCAGCAGCTTTAACTTGAGCTTTGTTTTTAACAACTTCACTCATTAATTTAACATCTTTAATATTAGCTCCTGATTTATTAAATCCTGTTGAAGTTTTAACAAAATCTAATCCTGCTTGAACAGCTAATTCACAAGCTTTAATAATTTCTTGTTCTGTTAATAAACAATTTTCTAAAATAACTTTAACAACATGTTCATTAGCTGCTTTTTTAACTTCTTTCATATCATTTAAAACTAAATCATAATCTTTATCTTTTAAAGCACCAATGTTTAATACCATATCAATTTCATCACAACCGTTTTCAATTGCTTTTTTAGTTTCAAAAACTTTAACTTCAGTTAAACATGCGCCTAATGGAAAACCAACAACATTTGTAATACCGACATTACTATTTTTTAATAATTCTTTACAAAAACTAGTTCAACAAGTATTAACACAAACTGTTGCAAAATCATATTGGATTGCTTGATTACATAAATTAATAATATCTTGTTTAGTTGCTTCTGGTTTTAATAAAGTGTGATCAATATATTTATTTAATTTAATTTCCATAAATTTACTTTCTAAATATTTAAAATTTCTTTTAATTCTTTATAGATCTTTTCAGCTTTATTTTCTGCTTTTTGTAAAGAACTATCAACTATTACAAAATAAATTTTTAATTTAGGTTCTGTTCCTGATGGTCTAATTGCAATTCAAGATTTATCTTCTAAATAAATTTTTAATAAATCTTCAGATGGCATATTATATAACCCATTAATATAATCTTCAATTTTAACTACTTTTAAATTATTAATTTGTTTAATTCCTGTAGTTCTTAATAATTTCATAATTGGAGCAATTTTTGAATCTTTTTCTTCAGGTTTAAAGTTTAAATTATAAGTAGTTGTGTAATAATATCCATATTTTTCATATAACTGATTTAAATAATCAACTAAAGTCATATTTTGATTTTTATAATATCAGCAAGCTTCAGCTGCAATAATTGATGCTTGGATTCCATCTTTATCTCTTGTTGAATCATCAATTACATAACCATAACTTTCTTCATAAGCAAACACAAAATTTAAACCATTTAAAGGCTCTTTTAACATTTCTTGACCCATTCATTTAAATCCAGTTAAAGTCTTAACTACATTAGCATTATAAGTTTCACTAGCAATTCTATCACCAAGATCACTTGTTACAAAACTAGAATATAAAGCTGGATTTTTTGGTAATTTATTTAAACGTTTTAAATTACTTAGTTTTCAATCAATTAAAATAGCTCCAGTTTGATTACCATTTAATCTAATAAATTCATTATTATGCTTAACAGCCATACCAAATCTATCAGCATCTGGATCATTTAAAATAATAATATCAGCATCATATTTTTTAGCATATTCTAGTGGTATTTTTCATGCTGGATCAAATTCAGGATTAGGATTAATTACATTTTTAAAAGTTTCATCTTCAAAAGCATATTCTTTTACTTCTATTACTTGATATCCTGATTGTTTTAAAACAATTGGAGTATATAAACTACCAGTTCCATTTACTGCTGAATAAATAATTTTTAAATTAGACTTGCTAGTTTTATTATCTTTATAAAACTCTAAGTTTTTAATCATTTCAAAATATTTATCAATTACAATTTGATCAACTTCTTGCAATAAATCATCATTAGCTTGAAATGTTCAATCTAAAATATTTGAAATTTTATTCATTTCACTAGCAATCAAATCAGTATCATTTGGCATTAATTGGCATCCATATGGATCATATATTTTATACCCATTATATTCAGCTGGATTATGAGAAGCAGTAATTACAATTCCACCAATACAATTTAACTGCTTAGTTGCAAAAGAAACTACTGGAGTTGGTTGTAATTGATTATCTTTAAATAAATAGGCTTTAATGTTAAAACTTGTTAAAATATCAGCAACTAATTTAGCAAACTTTTTAGAGTTATGTCTATTATCATGACCAATAACAACACCTTTATCTAATTGATTTGTATATTTAGTTTTTAATAATTTAACATAAGCAATAGTTACTTTTTTAATAGTATAAACATTAAATCTACCAGGTCCTGCTCCTAAAATTCCTCTAATTCCTGCTGTACCAAATTTTAATTCTAAATTAAAAGCGGCATTTAGTTCGTTATCATCTGCTTTATTTAATAGTTCTTTTAACTCTAGATCTAAATTAGGATGATTAACTCAACTTAAATAAGTTTTATCTAATTTATTAAAGCTCATTTTTTACTCCTTTAATTGTCGTTTTTTGTGTATAGATTTATTATAGCACCTATCAAATATTTTACTATTTTAAAAATCAATACTAATAATGTTGAATTTAACAAATATAAAAATATTAATTTTAAAAGTATAATAGAGTTAGATAAATAGAAAGTTGGTGTATAAATGTTTACATTCACAGATATTATAGAAAAAAAGAAGCATAATATTGAATTAACTCAAGAAGAAATTTCTTGACTAATTAATAGTTATACAAAAAATGAAATTACTGATTATCAAATGGCTAGTTTTTGTATGGCTACTTATTTTACAGATATGACAGCTAGAGAAACTGCTTTTTTAACCAAAGCTTATATTGAATCTGGAGATAGATATGATTTATCTAAAATTAGTGGTTTTAAAGCAGATAAACATTCAACTGGAGGAGTTGGAGATAAAACTAGTTTAGTTTATGCTCCATTAGTTGCTAGTTATGGAATCAAAGTATGTAAATTATCTGGAAGAGGTTTAGGAAAAACTGGTGGAACTGTTGATAAGTTAGAATCATTTCCTGGATGAAAATCAGAAGTTACAAATGATGAATTTGTAAATGTAATTAATAAGGCAAATATGAGTCTTATTGCTCAATCAGATAATATCGTTCCAGCTGATAAAAAAATTTATGCTTTAAGAGATGTAACAGGAACAATAGATTCAATGCCTTTAATTGTTGCTTCAATTATGAGTAAAAAACTAATTGTTGAAAATGATGGGTTAATACTAGATGTAAAAACTGGTAATGGTGCATTTATGGCAACAATAGAAGATGCTAAAGATTTAGCAAATCGTATGATTGAGGTTGGAAAACAATACAACAGAAAAGTTGCAGTAGTTCTTACAAATATGGATAAACCACTAGGAAGAGCTATTGGGAATGCTATAGAAGTTAAAGAAGCTTGAGAAACATTAAATGGTAATGGTCCAAAAGATTTTAATGAATTAATTGCTACACTAGTTGGAATTACTTTATTACAAGCTAAAATTTTTACTGACTTAGCAACTGCAAAACAAGATGTTTTAAAAAGATTACAATCAAAACAAGCTGCACATTATTTAAAAGAATTTGTAACAGCACAAGGTGGAGATTGAAGTGTTTTAGAAAATTATGATGAAGTGTTTAAATGTAAAAACAAAATAGAAATTAAAGCAGTTAATAGTGGATTTATTAGATATAAAAGAGCTGAAGAATTTGGAATGATTTTAATTGAACTAGGTGCTGGTAGATTTAAAAAAACTGATACTATTGATCATGCTGCTGGAATTTATTTAGATAAACAATATGGTGATTATGTTAACGCTGGTGATGTAATTATGACACTTTATACAAATAAAGAAGTAAATCTAAAATGAAAAGAAATGGTTCATGAAACATATGAACTTTTAGAAAAAGAACCAGTAAAAGAAGTAATTTGAGAAATCATTTCTGATGATGTTAAATAAGAAGATTTAATGTTTAAAATCCTATTTATTAATAGGATTTTTTTGTTGATTTTTTTATTATATAAAAAAGCTCTTAAAATTTAAGAGCTTTTATTAATTTATAGTTATTTGATGAGAATTAGAAGCTAAAGAGTTATTATTGGCTTTAGTTCTAATTTCATATGTTCCAGGTTTTAAATTTTTTATTTTATTACTAATAATGTCTTCTCATTGTGAATTTTTATTAATAACACGATATTGCATTATATTATCAACACCAATTATAGTATTTGGTTTTTCTAATTTTACAATATTATAAACATCATTTGTTTTAGTGATTTGAACATTTTGTATATCAGAAGCAAATTTATCAAAACTATCTTTTCATCTAAATTGCAATCTACCAGGAACTATATTTTCTGCTATAAAACTTTCTGTTTTAATATCTATTCATTGATTTAGATTAATTCTATATTGTATTCCTGATTTTACATTAGAAATTAAAACTTCATTTTCACCAACAGCTTTAACTATTGCTTCAGGTTTTTTATCAAATTTTTTAACTTCAAATTCAACTGAATTATCAGATAAATTAAATTTAAATCCTCTTTTTTTAATATCAGTTAATTTAACATCAACTTTATTGAAATTTGTAAAATGATCTAAATATAAAATGTATGAATTTTTATCTTGTTCAACTTCTTTTATTAATGCGTTTTCAATAATAAAGTTTTTTATTTTTAAATTATCAACTTTTTAATTGTCATCTTTATTAATAAATAAAAAAATAAAAAAGGCTTAGTCAACTAAGCCAGATTATTTTTCTTAATGGTGGAGATGGCGAGAATCGAACTCGCGTCCAAGATATATTAATACATACTTTCTACAGTTTAGTCAATTTTCTAATTAAAATATTTAACTAAAATTAACTAAAGGTTAAATATCATTTGCAATTAGATTTCAAATATATTTATTGCAATCATATATTCTATTAAGCTTGGGTAATACGGTTATAAATAAAGCTTAAAATATCTATAATTCGTGAAATACTATAACTAAACTAAGTAGTTATTAAGCAAACATAAAGTTTGCTCCAGCTGATGCATTATTCATCATAAATGCTGGCATTTCAAAAGTTTCTTCGTTTTTATTTGCGTTTTTTTAAACCTAGTAGTATTTATAGTCTACAACACTACTGCTTATATGTATTAAACATATCCTGTCAAATCCATGACATCCCCAGGTTAATTATTTTATAATAAATTGAACTTAATTACTAGAATAAGTATAATTATTTATTACAACTTAATTATAAATTCTTTTAGCTTAATAACTTAAAATAGATAATTTTATTTTTTTGTTATTATTAATTTAATAAGGAGTAAAATGGTGGATTTAGAAAATAAAGAACAAGAGATTTTAGAATTTTATAATAATAAAGAATTTGATAAATGTATAGAAATTATTAAAAAATTAAGATATGCTGATGTTGGTGAAATTTTAAATTATTTAGATGAAAAAATTGCTTTTAATCTATATAAAAAATTAGAAATAAATAAAGCTAGTGAAATCTTTAATTATTTATCTTTTGATTTAAAAGAATATATACTTACTAATTTAAGTCAAACTAAAATTAAACAATTAATTAATGACTTATATACAGATGATGTTATTAATGCTGTTGAAAATATGCCTGTTGAAGTTGTTAAAAGAGTTTTTAATGCCGCTTCAAAAGAACAAAAAAAAGAAATTGCTAGCATTTTAAAATATGATATTGATACTGCTGGAAGTATTATGAGTGTTAATTTTTTATCTGTCAAACAAACTACTACAGTTTCTAAAACTATTAAAGAAATACAAAAAAATCATGACGATTATGATGAAATTGATGATGTTTTTGTAGTAAATAAATTAAATCAATTGGTGGGGAGTATTGAAGTAAAAGATTTAATCTTAAACGACATGAACACTAAAATTGAAGATATTATGAATACTAAAGTGATTAGTATTAATTCAAACCAATCTCAAGAAGATGCAAGTAATGCTTTAAAAAAATATGATATTAGTACTTTAGCTGTAGTTGATAATAATAACGTTTTAGTTGGAATTATTACTTCAGATGATATTATTGATGTTTTAATTGAAGAAACTAATGAAGATATGCAAAAATACACTGGAATAAGAACAAATGAAACTAATTATTTTGATACTTCAATTTTTAAAATGTTTATTTCAAGAATTTGATCATTAGTTTTAATGTTAGGACTAACTATTATTACAAATAGCCTGTTGTTAATAATTTTTCAAAAATATAATTGAACACCTGCTATAAAAACAAAAGAAGAACTATTGTTTATGCTAATTCCACTAAGTATTATTTTATCAACTGTAATTATTTGTTGTGCAAATCAAACTTTAGTAATGATTAGAAGAGCAATTAGTTTAGAACAAATTAATAAAAAAAGTTTAAAAACTATTGCTTTAAAAGAACTTGTGATTTCTTTAATGATTTCTTTTGTTTTAGTTATTGTTAATCTTTTAAAAATGATATTAATTTATGCAGTTAAATATAATGCTAATTTAACTAATATTAATATTTGAAATAGTATTTTAATATCATCAATTGGAATATTTATAAGTATTATATTTGCAAATCTTTTATCATTATTTCTACCACTAATTGTTAAAAAAATAGGAAAAGATTCTTCTTCTGTTTCTTTACCATTATTTGCTCTAATTATTGATATTTTATGTGTTGGTGTATTTTTAGGAATAGGATTACTTGTTTAATATGAGATTAAGAAAAAAAGCTTGAACTGACGAATTTTTAAACCAACACACATCTTATTTAATTAAATATGATAAAAAAATAAATTTAAATGAAATCTTTTTAAATAATAATCCAACTTGTTTAGAAATTGGTTGTGGTAAAGGTCAATTTTTAACAACTTTAGCCTTAAAAAATCCAAATTTAAATTATATTGGTATGGAAAAATCTTCAACAATTACTGCAATTGGATTAAAAAAGAGTTTAAAAGAATTTCAAAATAACTCTAAAAAAATGACTAATATAAAATACTTAAATAAATATGCAGAAAATTTATTAGAAATATTTTATACTGATTCTTTTAGTAGAATTTATTTAAATTTTTCAGATCCTTGACCTAAAGCTAGACATTATAAAAAACGTTTAACATATTTAGGTTTTTTAGACATTTATTCTGATATTTTAATAAAAAATGGTTTTTTAGAATTTAAAACAGATAATGATTCTTTATACAACTTCACATTAGAACAATTAAAATTAACTAATAAATGAGAAATAATTTCAAATACTTTAGATTTATATAATGATCAAGAACTTTTAAAAGATAATGTTCCAACAGAGTATGAAACAAAGTTTCACTTAGCTAATAAAAATATTTATAAAATAATAATTAAAAACTTAAAATAAAATATCTAAAACAGATTCACCTTTTAAATAGTAATTTAAATACACTAAATCATTTTCATTATTTTATTTTTTGTTTAATATACCAGTGAAATATAATACCTATAACATCGAATTTATTTCAGTAAAGATACTACTAAATATAATTTTTGTCTATTACAAAAACAATTACTATTAGCAGAAAATATAATTATAAAATATAACTAACTAATTTTTATATAAAAAAGTCAAACACCTAAAAAGCTATAAAAATTAGCATATTATACTTAAATGTCATCACATATCTTGTTTATAAACTAATAAGCTTAAGAAAAATAGTTTTTTAAACATAATAAAAAACGGCTATGCCGTTTTTTTAACTTTTGAATTTTATTATTTTATTTTTTAAAGATTTTTTATTCAAACCAATAGCTGTTCCACAAATACTAATTGCTAATAAGGTTAAACCAGAACCTATGCTAATTGCTATTTTTTGAGTTTTATCTAAAGAATGAGGATCAATTTTATTTTTTGACTCATTAATTACATTAGTTATTTTTGATGAATCATTATGCGAAAAATACTTATCTTCTTTGCCTATTGCTCTTAATAATTCATCATATTTTTTTAGTTTTTCTTCAGCTTCTACCTTATATTTTAATAATTCATTTTTTGAAGTATATTCGTTATTTAAAAGTTCTTTAAATTCTTCTAATTCTGCTTTTATTTTCAAATAGTCTTTTAAGATGCCTTGAAGTTTTTTGTTTTCTTCTAGTAATTTGTTACTAAAAGTATATTCTTTATCTAATAAATCTTTTGTTTCTAAAAGTTTTTTTTCAAGTTCTTCTAGTCTTTTTTTGTATGTCTCATTTGTGCTTTCATTTTTTAGAATAATACTTGTGTCATTGTTATTTTTTAAATAAATAGCTGTAATAATTGATAAAACTAGTAAAAAATTAATACCTAAAATATTGAATAATTTCTTCATAATTATTTAATCCTAATATATTTCATATATTATAAACTATTCAATTATATTTACAATTTTTAGAAAATACAATCCATATTTTAAAAAAATAGAAAAAATAATAAAAGACTGTTAAAAAAATCATAAACAAAACCCTAGAATCCTTAAAATTTATTACTTAGGAAATCTTGGTAGTTTATTACCTTTAAAATCTGGATGAGCATCTTTATTAAAATTAGTTCAACCTGTGTAGGTTATAACATTTTCTGTGTGGACATTTTTTGATAGATTTCTTGTATCTCAGTTACTTAAATCTTGATTAAATGATTTTGCACCATAAAACATACCATTCATATTAATTACTCTTGAAACATCTCAAGATGATAAATTTTGATTAAAGTTTTTTGCTTCATAAAACATACTATGCATATTAGTTAAATTTGAAACATCTCAAGATGATAT
Source organism: Mycoplasma leachii PG50 (assembly GCF_000183365.1). NCBI lineage: Bacteria > Bacillati > Mycoplasmatota > Mollicutes > Mycoplasmatales > Mycoplasmataceae > Mycoplasma > Mycoplasma leachii. The sequence goes on from NC_014751.1 coordinate 863,919, forward strand.
ATCTTGATTGAATTTTTGTGCTCCAGTAAACATACTACTAATATCTGTTACATTTGAGGTGTTTCATTTTGATATATCTTGGTTGAATTTTTCAGCTACTGAGAACATAACTGACATATTTGTAATATTTGAAGTGTCTCATTTATCAAGATTAATTATTTGAGAATTTAGATTAAGATGAAACGCTCGGTTTAATGAAGTGATTTGTTTAGGTAAGTTTTTAGGAACTTTGTTAACTGTTTCAGGAAATTTTTCTATTTGAATCTCTCCATGTGAATTTTTAAAATAACCTATTTCTAGACATTCAGTTTTGTCATCATTATAGATTGCTTTTTTAAGTTGTTTTACAAGAACAGGATGTTTAGATCTATCAACTTTATTTACTATTTTATAAGTAACAACTCCACTAACAACTCCAGCTATAGTAATACCACCTAAAGTTGACAACAAAATTATTAATGATTTTTTTCTTCATTAATTTAGATTTCCTTTCTATCTTAAGATTATAAGTATATAAGGTATACAACTTATATAAAAAATAATGTTACATTTGTATTTTATCAATAACAAGTAGTACTTAATAAATTAAAAATATAAAAATAACTTTTAAAAACACTTAATTTGCTACCTTTTATAATAAATTAAAAAAATGAAATAAGCGTAAAGGTATTTTTTAACAAATAATTTAACTGCATTTAGATATACATAATATTTTTTTATAATTTTTAATTATTCTTATGAAAATTAAAAAATTTAGTTAGTAGAATATTTTTTTATTATATAGCTTGTATAAGTTATTTATTGTTTTTAATTACTTTCTATATTTATTAATTATTTCGTTAACAAGTTTTTTAATTTTATTTATTTTTGTATTAACATAAAATTTATTTAACTTAAATTTTGGCTGTTTTTGTTCTAAATAAAAAATAGTGATAGACTATCAAAATTTTTTTACCTACCTATACTTAGAAAATTTATAAATAATGTAAGTAAAAGTATAAAACTAAAATTTATTCTTAATATTATAAATTTAGTAAATCTTTTAGATCTTATAAAAGAGAAATATTCAACTTGTAACTGACTTAAATGAAAAACTTTATCTTAAAACAAATACTAAGTGTTGTATTACAAAGTCATTAGAAACTAATTTAAATAATTAAGTTAGAATTGACTTTATTAAAAACAATTAGATGAAAGCAGAAAAGTAAAATCTATAAATTATAAATGTAATATTTTACTGTCTATAAAAAACATTTTAAAAAAAATTAAATTTTAAAAATTAAGAAACTTTATGAAAACCTATTATAAATTTAATAAAAGCTAAACTATCAAAAATTATTGTCAATTTAAATCAAAGATATAAAATTAATATAAAATAAATAGGCTATTTATAGAATAAAAAAATGTAAATGGAGTGTTATCATATGAGTTCAAACAAAAAGAATACAATCATAGATTTGTTTGCTGGAGCAGGTGGATTAACACTTGGTTTTACACAAAATAATTTTGAAATACTTGATACTGTAGAATTTTGGCAACCTGCTGTTGATACATACAATTACAACTTTAAAAAAAATATAACAGTTAAGGACATTACTAATTTGAATGTTAGACAATGTCTACAAGATAATTATAAGAGCAAAACTGACTTAGTGATTGGTGGTTTTCCTTGCCAAGGTTTTTCAATGGCTGGTAGAAGAAGTAAAACAGACGAAAGAAATCAACTATACAAATATACTATAGATGTAATTGCACGTTTGCAACCATATGGATTTGTGCTAGAAAATGTAAAGGGTATTTTATCATTTAGAGAAGATGATGGTATACTTGTAATTAATAAAATCAAAGAAATGTTAAATAAACTTAATTACTACACAGAATTTATTTTGGTAGATAGCTCTAAATTTGGTGTTCCTCAAAAGAGAGAGAGAGTAATTTTTATAGGGTGCAAAGATAGACAAAAAGTTGATGAGGTCATTAATAAACTAAGGTCATTTAATGCACCAATTGTTACTGTAAAACAAGCAATAGGTCACTTAGAAGAAATTAAAGACGAGAATATCATTGCAAATCATATTTTTTCAAAGCATTCAGAAGATATGAAAAAAAGATTATCAAATCTTAAAGAAGGGCAAAGTTTATCTAAAAATTTTTCTGATGCCTTTAAAAGAATTTCATATGATAAGCCGTCTCCAACAGTAAAAGAAAATCATGGAGGTGTGCATGTACATCCTGTTTTGCCAAGAGTTTTAACTCCAAGAGAATTAGCAAATTTACAATCATTTCCAGAAGATTTTATTTTTTTAGGAACTAAATCAAGTGTATTAAAACAAATAGGAAATGCTGTCCCTGTTAAGTTGTCTTTTGAAATAGCTAAAATAGTTAAGGAGATTTTTTTTAATGAATAACTATTATAAAATAGCTTTAGAGTTGCAGGATATCGTAACTGAAATAATAGGAGTTATTTGGTTCTAAAAAAAATGAATTAGAAATAAAAGTAGAAGAATTAAATGTTCTACAAAGAAATAATAATTCTATTAACTCATCAACTGCAATAGGTTATTTAATAGAAGAATATGTTATTGTAAAACTTTTAAATTATTTTAATTCTCAACAAAATAAAAAAGAAATTAAAATGAATGTAAAAAAAGTTTCTAATCAAAATAGTTATGATTTTGCTATAGTTTATAAAAATCATCTTTTCTATATAAATTTAAAAACCTATCAAAAAAACAATAATGCAATAGCTGCAATTAAAAAACTTTATGATGACTATGTAGAATATAATGGTGTATTTCCATTACATTTTTTAATTTTTAAAATCAACTACAATATAGGGTTATCGAGTGATAATGAAAATATTAAAATAATTATTAATAGCACAGAATCTTATTTTTTAGAAGAAATTAATTTTAGTGAATGACATCAAGATAAAAGATCTTGATCAGAAGCAGTTGATTTTAATTCCGGAAGACTACAAGTATCAAATAAATTTTTAAAGAATCATCTTTTAGAAATTGATAACATATCGTATGAAAAAACTAAGGAACAGTTAGCATTAATATATAAATTAAATAGAAATAAAGAAGACAAATAAGAATACATTTTTTTAAACTTTTTTATCAACTTCTTTTTTGTTTTTAACTCTATTAGTAACAAAAAGCTTTTCAATGTTTTATGCATCATTTTTATTTTGTTTTTTTATTATTATTTTTAAAAGTCATTTCTCTTTCTTTAAAAACTCTTATAAAAAAGTTTAATCTCATTAATTCATAAGTAGCAATTAGATTAATCATTGTAGACATATCATTATTTAAATGATAATCATCAAAAGCTTTATAATATAAATTTCTATTTATATACTTAATATCAATAGGATAAAATCCATTTTTCATTAATTCTAAATTAATTATAAGTCTACCTGTTCTACCATTTCCATCAATAAAAGGATGAATTGTTTCAAAATCTAAATGGAATTTAGCAATTTTTTTAATGATATGTTCATTTGAATTGCGATATCAATCTAATAATTGTTCAAGCTTCGATTCTATCATATAAGGCTGAGAAACATCATGTTTAGCCCCTGAAATAAAAACAGGAATATTTCTATAAACACCGGCATTTACTCTGTTGTTCATTAAAACTAAATTATGAATATTTTTAATGTTTTTTTGATTAATTTTAATATTTTTACTAGCTAAGTCTACCATAAATCAAAATGCTTCTTTATGATTAATTGCATCTAAATGATATTGAAGTGGTTTTTGATCAATTGTAAGACCTCTTTTTAAGACTAGATAAGTTTCTATTTGTGTTAGTGTACTACCCTCAATGGCATTTGTATTATATGTATATTCTATTAAAAAATCTTCATACAATCTTCTAGTTTCTTCTTCTGTTAAAGGTTTATAAGAATCAACTATTTTTTTTCTTTTATCAACCAACTCTAATAAATCAACATCTAGTAAATCTAAAGGATTATCTAAATCTAAAGGTATTTTATACTCATTATTTTCTTTTGTATAATCAAGTATTTTATTTTCTTCAATTAATCTTAATATTTCATTTTCACTAATTTTTCACTTTTTACTTGCTTCTTGTATTGAAATAAACATCTAACTTAACTCCCTTTTAAAGTTATTTTAACCAATTTATTAACAATTCTATTTTAGTTTATTTATTTTTATTAAAAGTGTATAGATCTATTTTTCATACTTTATTACATATTTACTTACTTATATTTGTTTTTTTTAGTATTATTTTATTCAATATCAACAACAGTTAAACTTAAAGGTTTACCACCATATAATTCATCAAATTTTGCTTTATCAGATTTAAGATTATCTTTATATGTTATTATAGAGGTTTCAATGTATTTATCAAAATCAAAACTTTTACTTTCTGTTGTATTTTTAGCTAGTTCAGGATATATATAAATATAATTATAAACATCTACAGTTTTAGTGCCTTTATCAATATTAACTTTAAAAATAATATTATTTGAACTTAAAAGGTGTACTACTATTTTATTATCTGAATCTTCTTGGATTGTATATTGTGAAAACTCATTTGATTTCAATTTTCTAAAAGCACCAAATTCTAAACTATTTTTTTGTGTTTGATCACCTGTGATATTATTTTGAATATGATCATTTTCATTGTATATAGCATATATAAATCTATCAATATTAAATAATGTTCATAATCAATTTTTGGAAAATAAATCATGTATTACTTGTTTGTGATATTTTCATGCATATGGTTCTTTTTGTGGGTCAAAATCTGCATCATGGCGATAACTAGAAAATATGTTATTTACATAAAATAATGCTTCTTTTGCTGTATTAAAATAATTATTTTCATCTAATTTTCTTTGTTCTTCAATATATTTTTGTTTTGCGTTAGCATCATTTTTTGTAGGATAAATAGTATTTAAAATATAATCTATATATTCAAATTTTGTGAAAGTATCTCATCGAGATCGAGATTTTTCTTTTTTTAAAACAATTTGATTATTTGATATTTGAGTTGTTTGTTTAATTTTTAAATATGGTGATAAAATTGCAAGAAAAGAGACTAAAATTATTAAAAATATTATTAAAGAAAATGTATATTTTTTATTTTTCATTTTCCTTTTCTCCTTTAAAAGTTAAAATAGAATCTCACGCTAATCCATATTCACCAACTATATCTCTTTCAAATTTTTTATAACCTTCTTCATTGTGGTGATACAAAGCAACATGAATGGTATCAGAAATGGTTTGGACACTAATTCTTTCTGTATTAGAATCTGGAAAGAAAATTATCTTATCAAATTTTAATTCATAATTTTGTTTGTTTTCTTTTAACTTAGAAACAACAAATCTAAAGATGATTTTAGATTGTCTTATATATAAAAAGTTATTATCACTATGTTTTGATTCTTCACCGATTTGAAAATGATTAAAATACTTACTTTTTATTGAAAAATTTGTTTCATTTGGTGTTTTATTTCTAACTTTATTTAAAAAATCTGCTGTGTGTTCGGCGTCTGATTTTGCATCTTGTTCAAAATATCAATATTTATGAAAATTCAAATTAAATTTTTCAATATTTGAGAGTGCAAACAGTCAATTTTTATTAAAAAAATTTATTAAATTAGAATAATCTTCAGTAGACTTACTATGTAAATACTTTTCACTTAATGTTTTAGCTTCTTTTAATAATTCTTTCTCTTTTTTTTGAGATTCTACAAAAATTAGTTCTTCATTTTTATTATTACCAAATACTAAATTTTTTATATTGTTTATTATAGATTTGGTTTTTTCTGCTTTAGAATTATAATCAACTCCTGAAACTTCAAAACCGGTAGGTATTTTTAAAAGCAATTCATTTGGATTGCCCTTCATACTATAAAACAAAGCTACTGGAAAAATGATAATTTGAATGGCTGTTAAGAATAGTGAAAATCCAATGATAATTTTTTTTCTCTTTTTATCCATATATGTATCTCATACTAAATCTAAATATATCTAATTCGTGTTTAGTATTTTCCTTTCTTTGTAGCGCTTCTTTATTAATTTCATTTATTGATTGCATTAAAATGTCATTGTATTGGTGAGTTTCTTGAAATTTCATAAATGATTCATCATTATCTTTATATCTTTTATCTAAATATTGTTGTATGGAAAATTTAAAATCAGAACCATTTTCAATATCATAATCCTCAGGATCAAAATTTTCTTTTTCAATTTTTATTTTTCTGTTCAATTCATCAACTCTTTTTTTATGAATCATTTTTTCTAAGTTTTCCAATTGTTGCTTTAGCTGTTTTATATTATTTGAATTTTTTAAAATTAATAGATCGGGTAATATTTTAAGATAAACTTTATTATTAAACTCATATTTTCAAATTTTAAGTACCTTATAATTGTCAAACACTAGGTATCATGCTTGCTTTTTTTTATAAATACTTTTTTCTTCAAATTTTACATATGAATAATCTAATTTATCGCTTATTGTTTGGGTTTTTAATTCTTTAAGATCTTTGTCAGTTATATCTTTTATATCAAATGTTATTAATTCTATTGGTGCTTTATTTTTAATTTTTTGAACTGATGATTTGAAAAGTTCTTTTGTTTTATTAAAAAGAAATTCATCATTATATGTAATACCATTTATTTTTATGTCATCAATTTTTTTATAATAATCACCATAAGGGTTAAATGTATATTGGAATTTATCAATATTATTAATTACTCAATATCAATCATTTGAAAGTGTATTTTCAATAACGCTTTTTGCAGTTAAATTAATCCCTTCATATTGAGAATTATGTCTTACATTTATGGAATTAAATATAGGATAAAAAGTTAATGCAAATCTTAATTCATCATATTTGCTATATGGCTTATTTTCTTGCTGGTCTATATAAAGATCATAGGATTTATCTTTTTTTGTATATACCTCTAACATCTTTTTTATTGATTTGTTAGTGTATAATTTAAATTCACTATCTTCTTGTTTAATTTGATTTATATTATTATTCTTTACTACACAACTTGTAACTGGTATAGCTAACATAAATAACGACAAGCTAGTTATTAATAACTTTTTCATAAAATAGTTCCTCTAAATTTTTGTTTTTAATTCCTGAATAAAGAATATTTCCGTGATGAATTAAAGTAACTGAATTAACATATTTATCAATTTCAGATAATATGTGCGAACTAATTAAAATAGTTATATTTTTTTCTTTATTAATTTTTTGTAAAAAGTTAAATAGCTCAAATCTAGCGGTTGGATCTAAATTAGCTGCTGGTTCATCTAAAATTAATACTTTTGGATCATGAAGTAAGGCTTGAATTAATAAAATTTTTTTCTTTTGACCAGATGAGAAGTTATAAGGTTTTTCATTCATTAAATTTAAAATATTAAACATCTTTAAAAAATCATAAATTTTTTGTTTAGCTTCTTTTTTTGAAATATTAGATAGAATTGCTAAATTATATAAATATTCAAATGATGTTAATTCTTTTGGAAATAGTGCAATTTCAGGAACATAACCAACAAAAGATTTAGCTTCTGCTTTTTTAATATTAATGTTATTAATTAATATATGACCTTTGTATTCAGTATGAGCACCAATAATGGTTTTAATAGTTGTTGTTTTACCAGCACCGTTTTCACCAATAAAAGCATGAAAATCACCATCAAATAAATTCATTGATATATTAAAAACACCACGATTTGTTTTGCTATATATTTTAGTTAAATTTATTATTTCTAAAATTTTTTTCATACTTATTTATATTCCTTTCTTAGATAAATCTTAAATACTATTCCAAACAAACCAATAATTATTAATATTCATACAAAAACTAAAATGTTATTATTTACAACCCTTTTTGATCTAACTATTGAGAATAACTCATCATTAGATTGAAATAAAAAGTTATCTTTACTTTTTCTTAGTTTAAATCTTTTTTTAACATTGTATTCTTTTTTGTTTGTAACACTATTAATTGAATTTCTATCTTTAACAAATATAGTTGGTTCATACTTTTCATATCCACCTATTTTGTAATTAAATTCATTTATTTTTATATTTACTTGGAAATTACCAAATCCTTTATTTTCAGGATTTTTAATAAGTGAATCAAATAAAACTGTATCTTGGTAATTAAAGTAAATATAATTTAATAAACTAACAACAAGATAAATTTTTCTTTCAATTTCAGTTTGTAAAATTTGTTCTTTAATTGCTCTTGGATTAAAAATAGTTACATTATGATTGTTGTATGTATTAATATCACTTTGTTTATTGTTTACATATTTTGAAATACTTTCAATTATTTTATGATGATTTTCAATTAAATCATTTTTTAAGTTTTTATTAATTGAATTGTTAACAAATTTTTTAGCAATTTCATTAAATTTTTTATCCTTTAATGCTTGATGAACAAATTCTCATTTTATTCTTCCAGCTAAACTATTATCATTTGAAAATTGTTGTTCATCTTCTGGAAAGTCTGTTTTATTAGTATCTGCACCCTCACGAGCATAAATAATATCTCTATTAACACTATCTGTCTTAATTACTGAGTTAGCTTTTAGTAATCCTGGAACAATATATTTTTGTTTTTCTTTATTTTCATCAATAACTAAATATTTTTTTTGTTTTGCTTTTTTTTCTAGTTTATATTTATATGAGATATCATCTAGGTTGTTGTAATAAACATAATCTGACAAGTTAGATGCATTATTGTTAATAGGACTAAAAATATTCTTATTTCTAATATTAAAAATATTAACTAATTGATATGGCACTGAAATTAATGAATAAATTTGTCAGCTACTTGATGAATTATTAGAATATTTGACGACTGATGTTAAATATTCTTCTTGTTCATCACCAAAACCTTTATATTCTGGTCCATTAGAAATTAATAATAGTTCATCTTTATTATTATTTAAATAAAATGGCTCAACATTTAATTCATTTCCAGAATGATGGTATGGGAATTTTCTATTAATATAAGAACTAGCAATATTAACATTACTTGATACATTAGCTGAAATTATAGATCCAGTTAATATTAAAGGTACAAAAAGAATTAATGGAACTGTCATTGATATTTTTTGATTTAATTTATTAGATAATAAAGCAACTAATAATCCAACCATTAAATAAGTTACTAATGAAACAAACATTAATAATAGTGAATATAAGATCAAATCTTTAAATGAGTGAATTGCATATAAAGAAATTAATCCGCAAATAAATAACACAAAAGATCATAATAATCCAAAGAAAGTTAAACTAGCTAGTTTTCCTAAAACAATATTTTTTCTTGAAATAGGTTTTGATAAAGTAATAATCTCAATTCCTTCGTTTTCTAAATCTTTAAAAATATTTAAAGATTTAATAGAACTAAATACAACAGTTGTTAAAATTAGAGCGATTGTATATAAAAAACCTGATAATTCTAAATATTTATCACTAACAACAAATTTAAAAACTAAACCTATAATAAATGAAATTACAGTTATAACTCCTGGCATAAAAATAGAACTTTTCTTTTTAAAAGTAATATTGAATGCAAAAAAAGCATATCTTAATAGTGTGTTGTTCATAAAAATCCTTCCAATTTATTTAAATTAAAAAAGCTAAATAATTAATTTATTTATCTTATTTATAAAAATTATAAATAAATGAAAATAAAAATATATAATTTTTCGTTTTTTAACTAAAATTTCAGTTTATTTATTAAGAAGTTTAATTTTTAATTAACTTCTTTAATTTAAAACACTAAAAAATAAAAAATCATTGAAATTTTTTTATCAAATATTTTAAAATTTTTCTCTAATATTAGAATTATTCAAAATAATTATTCTTAATTCAAAATATTAAAATATAAAATTCTATTTGTTAAAATTTTAGTAATTTACAATACTGGAGGCATTATGAGGATAACCATTTTTGGTACAACTGGAGCCGGAAAAACTACATTACTTAAAAATCTAAAAAAGCTATTAAATGAATCTTATGTTTATGTTGCAGAAACAAGTTTAGAATGTCCTTATTATGAACAAGCATATAATGATAACAGTCCTAATCTTCAAGACTTAAATTATAAATTAGATTTATGAATGTTGGCTGATAGAATGAGGTCTTTTAAAAATTATGCAAATAATGATTATGTAATTTATGATAGAAGTGTATTAGATTCTATGGTATTTGCTCAAACAGATCATTCATATGGGCGTTTAAACGATGTTGATTATGAAGTTTTTAAAGATTATTTTATGACTTGTGTATTACCTAATTTATTTGATAAAGATTTTCATAACAAAAACTTTGATATTGCTATTTATTTAAGAGTTAGTCCTAAAAAAGCAATTGAACGCGTTGTTAAGCGTGGACGTGTTCCTGAATTTTCTACTAATAAAGAATTTTGATATAACTTAGCAAGTTCATATGATTTATGATATGAAGCATATAAAGAGATTGTTCCATTTTGAGTTATTGATGCTAATAATGATGATCCAATCCAATGTGCTAAACAAATTGCTGAAAAGATCAATCAATTTGATAAACAAAAAAATAATTAGAGTTTTAATCGTTACTTTATGTCTTTTATTATTAAACTCAATCATATGTCCAGCACTATCTCCACCAGCAAATCTTACAACAGCATCTGCTTTTTGGCTAAAATAATCTGTAATCTTTCCTTTACCTTCATCTCCTCATTGATTTCCTACAATAACTAATGACTTATAGTTGTTTTTCATAACTTCTCCTTAAGAACATTTTTAAAATATCTAATAAATTATTAGAGTCTTAAAAAATTCGTTATATTATTATTTAGCTTTTATTCCAATAAAATTTGTAAAAAATTAAAATTTTTAAATCATTAATCATTCTAACTAATTAAAAAGATTTAACTAAATAAAAAAGTACACTTCATCTATTTAAAGAGTGTACTACGAAAATATTATTAACAATGTGTATGTAAATAAAATTTTAGACATATTTTATATATGATAAATTAACAAATACTAATTAAAAACTATATTAATTTAAATTAAAAATTTTTTTACTATTTTGAGTTGTAATTCTAATTACTTCTTTAACATCGATATTTTTTAATTCAGCTATTTTTAAAGCAGTTAAGTAAATGTATTTAGGATGGTTCACTTGTCCTCTGTAAGGATCAGGAGTTAAGTAAGGAGCATCTGTTTCTAATAACATTTTTTCAAGCGGAATAATTTTAACTGCTTTTTGAAGATCTTTAGCATTTTTAAAAGTAACAGCCCCACCAATGTTAATATAGCAATCTAAATCTAAAAACTTTTGAGCATAAACATCATTAGCTGAAAAACAATGTATGACTTTTGTGACTTGATTTATATCTTTTATAATTTCTATAACATCATCATAAGCTTGAAATTGATCTTTTTGATCTCTAATATGCATTTGTAAAACTTTATTATATTTAATTGCTAAATCAATATGTTTTTTAAAAAACTCTTTTTGTTTTTTAATATCTTCTTTTGAATAAAAATAATCTAAACCAGTTTCACCAATGCAAACTACTTTTTTATTTGTAATTAGTTGTTCTAATTCATCAAATACTGAATCGTTAAAATTTTGTACTTCATTTGGATGAATAGCAATACTTGCAAAAACATTTTCAAATTGTTCAGAAAACTCAATAGCTTTTTTTGAAGAAGTTAAATCAAAACTAGAACATAACCAAGCAGTAACATATTCTTTTTGTGCTTCTTTAATTAGTTGTTCTATATTAGCATCTTTGTATTTTAAATCATCATTAAAATGTATGTGATTATCAAATATTTTATTGTTATCAATCATATTAACTACCTCCTAACTATATTCTTATTAAATAATTTTAAAATAATTTCTTGTAGTTTAATTTTCAAATATAAAAGATAAAGGCAATTTTAATATTTATACATTTTAATAACTTAATAAAATAAAAAAATAGTCTATCGACTATTTTTATTTTTTCAAATGGAGGCAACAATCGGATTCGAACCGATGATCAGGGTGTTGCAGACCCACGCCTTAGCCGCTTGGCCATGTTGCCATAAATAATACTTATTTAATTATATTAAAAAAAACTATATATTAATAGTTTTTATTATTATAAAGGTGTATTTATTACAACTTATACTACTCATATTCACTTAATACTAAGATTTGTTTTTTAATTTTACTGCATTTTATTTGACACTATATATATATATATATATATAATCTGTCTTATCAAAAGATAAACAACCAATTGTAAAGGACATTATATGAAAAAATTATTAACATTACTAGGTTCAATATCAGTAGTTGCTAGTGGGGGAGCTGTTGCGGTTGCATGTGGTAACGCGTCAACTAATGATAAAATAGATAGAGCAGAAGGTGAACAGGCTGATCAAGCTCAAAAAGATGGAAAAGCACCTAACTCAGGTGGACAAGCCGATCAAGCTCAAGGAGATAAAGCAAAAGCTAACATAAAAGATGAAGAATCAAGTAAACTTGGTGGTTCAAATGGAGAACAAAACGGTAAACAATTAAGCAAGACTACATCTCATAATTTAACTCAAGAAGAAATTCGAGATAATTTAATAAAAGAAGAAAAGAAAAATAAAGAATTACGAGAAAAAAGAAAAGAAAAATTGGAAAATTTCAAGAAAACAAATGAATATAAGTATTATAAATAAAGAATAATTCTTTTTTTTGAAAAATAAGATATTTTCTAACTTTTTACTTTTAAGGATTTAAAAACATAAAAGTATTGTTTTATAGAATTTAAACTAGAACAAAATATTTAGAAAAATAATTGTGCTTGTTTGAATATTTTGTCCTAGTTTAGCTAGTATAAATGGGGGTTTTAAATTTAATATTAAAAATTTTTATTTAAACTTGGACAAAATTATTGGACTCGATATTCAAGTTTGTTTTCTATATAAGAACCTCACAATTGCTGAGGTTTTTTTCATTTAAATTCTTTTAAAAATCCTTCTTTATTAATTTTTATGTTAAATAATATTAGATTATTTGTCTTTTACAAAGTATATTAATTTTTTCTCAAAAACCTATGGCAGTGTCAAGAAGTATTCAATTTCTCTATTATCTAAAGAATCATCAATTCTTGACATTGATATAGTTCCATTTTTTGATTGAATGAACTGTGTGTATTCTTTTGATGAGTATAAAATTCTATGATCTGAGTGAATAATGAAATTATTTGGAAACTCTGTTTTCTTTAGATGTGTCATTACAAGATTAGTATCATTATATTTTGAAATATTGTAACTTACAATTTTCTTGGTTTTATGATGAATAATAGCTGACATAAAAATATGGTTATCAGGCACATCAATTAGGGCTGGAATATATGTTATATCTGCTGCATAAATATCATTATTAATTCCGTTATAGTCTCTGATAGCAATGTTATTATATTTTGCTTTTGTATTCTTGTACTCTTGTACTCTTTGCTCTTAATTCGGACATGACAAAATAACCCTAATTTATTCATAATTCTGCCTAAAGTTCTAGGATTTATCGTGATTTCCTCGTTTTTTGAGATGTAAAAGGATAGTCTTTCTCTTCCATATCTACCTTTTCTTAATTATTTCTTCATATTTATGTTGTTTTTGTACATCTTTTTGATTATGTTTTTTTTAAATTGATAATAAAAAGTAGATTTAGGAATTTGTAGAATTTTCAATAATTCCTTTAAAGACAATTTCTTAGATGAATTATATTGGACTTTATTTACAATTAGATCCAATAATTTTGCTTATTTTGTTTTGACAATTTTTCATTAAATAGATAAGAAATAATCATCTCTAAAACTTCTTTTTTAAAATGTTTTAAAGTGTCATTTGAGCTTTCTTCATATATCTTGACTCTTTTTAGATCTACCTGAACCCTTACCTTTTTTAGGTGCTGTACCTGTTTTTGATTCTTCTAATTTCATACCTAAATTATATAGTCTGTGCTTTTTTCTGAGTAGTCTGATCATATGACAAGAAATATAATCAACATTTTTTAACTTCTTCATTTTTCAAATAAAAGTACTTTTTGAAATTAAATCATTTAGAAAAGTATAATATAAATTTATTAATTCTATTCATTCATTAACTTTTAGTTGTCTAGCCATAATAAAATAACCCTTCTACATAAAAAAATATTTGAACAAACATAATTATTTGTCCAAATATTTTGTCCTATTTTAATAGAAATAAAACCATTTTCTTTTTTGAATTGTCTCATCTTCATTCTCATTTGTAATTTCTCAGTTTTATTTCTCTTTCTCTTTTATTTAAATTATCTAGAATCTGTTCTTGAGTTAAATTATAAGATGCAGTCTTGCTTAATTGTTTACCGTTTTGTTCTCCATTTGAACCACCAGGTTTACTTGATTCTTCATCTTTTGTGTTATCTTTTGCTTTATCTCCTTGAGCTTGATCGGCTTGTCCACCTGAGTTAGGTGCTTTTCCATCTTTTTGAGCTTGATCAGCCTGTTCACCTTCTGCTCTATCTATTTTATCATTAGTTGGTGCGTTACCACATGCAACCGCAACAGCTCCCCCACTAGCAACTACTGATATTGAACCTAGTAATGTTAATAATTTTTTCATATAATGTCCTTTACAATTGGTTGTTTATCTTTTTATAAGACACATTATATATATATATATATAATGTCAAGTGTATTCTAGTTGAGGCCTGCTTAAAGCATTATAATAAATTACTATTAAGTAAATATATATGATAGGGACTGCTAATAAAAAATCTCTAGGATTTATAAAAACATAATCACTAGAGACTTTAATATATTTCTATTTATTTTCTTCTATTTCAAATTTAAATTCTAGAGTTCCAACAAAGGTTTTAGATCTTACTGAACCAGCACCAATTCCATTTGTCGAATCAGCTTTTAATTCTTGTAAATCAGATTCATTAACTTTTAATTTGCTAGCTAACTGCTTTTTAATATCTCCTTTAAATAAATGAGATGTTTCAAAAGTTGAAGATATGGGAAATATGTTTATGCGAACTAAAGAGTTTAATCAAGACATTTCAAATTGAAAAACTTCAAGCTTAAATAACATAGAAGCACTATTTTTAGAAGCTGAAAAATTTAACCAAGATATTTCAAAATGAGACGTTAAAAACGTGAAAGTGTATTCTGCTTATCATAACAAGGAAAAAAAATGAACAAATAAGGAATACTGACCTAAAGTTGGACAACTAGCAACTAAAAACAAAAAATAATTCTTTAAATTATTTATAGTTTCTATTAAAGATAAATAAAAATTCTAACTCTTATTTAACTTATTAGCTAATGTTGAGTTAGGATTTTTTATTAATTATTTGTATCTTCACTATCTTCTTTTTTCTTTTTGTTTTTAAGTTTTAAAAAGAATGATTTTAATTTTGAAGGATGTTTAATTTCAATTTCATCTTCTTCATATAAGCTAGGATCAATTTCATATTTTTGACCTTGCATAATAGCCATTACTGCTTTTTGATGTTCTAGTGTAGCTTTTACAATTTTTTGTCTATCTATTTTAGGGTTAACAAAAATTAAAACAATAGCTAAAAGCAAAGTTAAAATAGTAACAATTAATGAGCTAATAACTAAAGCACTTCCTAATTGAAATTTTAAGGCATGATCTTTTAAAACTAATTCAAAAAATTTATTAATATCAATATCAACTTTACTTGTCATTCCGCTTAAAAATAATTTTCAAGCTTCTTTAAATTTTTCAAGTGAAGTAAATTCATATAAATTAACTGTTAGACCAATAAAAAACATAATAAAGAAAATAACAGGAAATAAAGGAATACGATATTTTTCTCTAGGACTAGAAAAAGTTTTTTTAGTATAATTACAAATTAAAATAGTTGGAATCATATAAATTAAAATAGGTAGTCCAAACGCTCTTTTAAACATTAAAACTATTTGAGAAATACCTATTGGTCAAGCTTTTAAAAGTTCTTTGTCACCAACTTTTATAAGATCAGATCAATTTTTATTTGACTCTATTATATTTGCATAATTACTACTACTAATATCAATTGTTGTATATGATAAAAATAATAAACTTGAAACTAATAAAATTGTTGAAATTACTGCTAAAACACATAAAGCAATTTTTAAATAAGGCATAAATTTAGGTTTACCTTTATAAGGATAAAATCTTGGATCTTGACTTGGTAAAACTGGTAAGTCTGCATTATTTAAATTAGAAAACATATTAGAATTAAAAGAATTTAAAAAATCAGTTTGTTGACTAGTTTGAGCTTGTTTGTTTTCAACTTGTTGTTGAGTTTGTGTTTCAGTTACAACAGTTGTTGTTTTTGAAGAATTCTCACTAATTTTTTGTTCTTTTGATTGTTCTTGTTTTGATAATCTTGCTTCAATTCTACTAATTACTTGATCAGTTAAAATAGCATTTTGATTAATGATTTCTTCACTAATTTGTTCATTTTCACTAACTAATTTACTTTTAACAACTTTAAATTCTTTAACTATATATGAAACTAATTGTTTATAATTATTTTCAATTTGTTCTATAGTAATCTCATCATTTACTTCAAAACGTTGTTTAGTAGTTGGTTTTGTAATTAAAATAAAAGCCTTTGCAAAAGTTTTAGCAAATACTTTATCATCTAAGCTTTGATTATGATTAGTTTCTAAAGTTAAAATATCATTAATTAAATTTAAATACTTTAACTTAAACTCTTCATTTTTTAAAATAAAATATTTAAGTTTATTTGTTTTTAAAATATTTAAACTTAAATTAAGCAATTTTAAATACAATTCTTTCATTTTTATCCTTTCATGTTTTTTATAAGCATATATTCAACAAGTGTTTTTTTATTAATATTTCAATTAATAATTCCTTTATAAATTTTATAAACTATCTTAATTTTATCATTTAATGTGTTAATATCATAAGAATTATTAACAGCTAATTTTACTCTATAAATATGAGATTTTAAAATAGTTGAAATTTGCTCTTCACTTTTAAATTGTTTTTTTAAAATAACTACATCTCTATAAAAACTTAAATTAATATCAATTAAACTTATAAGACCAATAATATCATCATTTAATAAAATATAATCATGATAAAATTTAATAAATTTATCAATATTATTATTAATAAAAGCATCAACTAATTTGAAAATATCTTCATTATGATACTTATTTAAATTAGTCTTAATAATATCTATATTAAGTTCAGATTTTAAATTAGCTAATTTATTAATTTCATTAGTAATTATTTGTAGATCATTTGGTAATAAATTATATATTTGACTAGCTAAATTTATATCAATAATTTTATTTTTAGACTTTAAATAGTTGATTATATATTTAATAGTTTGTTTTTCATCTCATAATGATAAGTATTTAACATTAAAACTAGATTCAATGTACTTTGCTATTTTTAGTTTTTTAGAAAATTTATTAGAATTCAAAACAAAAATGATTATGTTATTAGGATTAAAGTTTTTTAACATTATTTCTAACTTATTTAAACTATAGTTTTTATTAAAATTAGTTTTTATTTCAGTTACAAAATAAGCATCACTAATTACAATAATTGATTTAGAACTAAAAAAATTTAAATTAGTAACATTATCATAAATAGTATTAAAATCATCTTCAATTAAAGAAAAACTTAAAACATCATATTGATCTTTTTGTTGTAACTCTTTAATAGTTTTTTTAATTTGATTATTTAATAAAAATATATCTTCAGAATAAAAAAAGTACATTAAAATCACTTCTATCTATAGTTATATTTTAAACTATTAAAAACATTAATTTTACTTAATATTAATTGTTTAGTTTAATAAAATTTTTTAATTCTTAATTTAGTTAAGATACTCTTATTTTTATAATCTTTTAAAAATATAAGTTTAATATTTAATCAAAATGATATAGCTAAAATAAAAAGTAAGTATAGTGATAAAATAAAAAAGTAGATGATATTAAAAACCAGAAGAAAATTCTGGGTTTTTGTTATGGGAGAAAGTAATGTTTATAGCAAATAATAAGTACAAACTAGTAACTAAATATAAACCTTCAGGTGATCAAAATCAAGCTATAGAAAAATTAAATAAAGCAATTATAGAAAACAAAAAACACCAAGTGTTATTAGGAGCAACAGGTACTGGAAAAACTTTTACAATAGCAAATATTATTGCAAAACATAATAAACAAGCTTTAGTAATTGCACATAATAAAACTTTAGCAATGCAGCTTTATTATGAATTAAAAGAAATGTTTCCAGAAAATAGAGTTGAATATTTTGTTTCAAACTTTGATTTTTTCCAACCAGAAGCTTATATTCCTTCAAAAGATTTATATATTGATAAAGATTCTAGACAAAATATGGAATTAGATATGATGCGTTTAAGTGCTTGTAATGCTTTATTAACAAGAAATGATACTATAGTAGTAGCTAGTGTTGCTGCTTTATTTGCTTTACAAAATCCTTTAGAGTATTCTTCAGCTTTTATTGAATTAAAAGTTGGTCAAAAAATTAAAAGAAATGAATTATTAACTTGACTAGTAAGATCTGGATATACTAGAAATGATATTGAAAATCAATTAGGAAGCTTTTCAGCAAAAGGTGATGTTGTTAAAATTGTTCCTGGTTGAGTAAATAATATTATGTTTAGAATTTCATTATTTGATGATGAAATAGAAAGTATTAATACTTTAAATACAATTACAAATTCTATTTTAGACAATATTACAACTGTTACTATTCATCCTGCTCAATCATATATAACTCCACAAGATAAATTAAAAACAATTTGTAATAATATTAGAAATGAATTAGTTCAAAGATTAGCTGAATTACAATCAGAAAACAAACTTTTAGAAGCTCAAAGACTAGAACAAAGAACTAAATATGATCTTGAGTCACTTGAAGAATTTGGCTTTTGTAGTGGAATTGAAAATTATTCTTCGCATTTAGATTTTAGATCTAAGGGTCAAAGACCATATGTTTTATTAGATTATTTTAATAATGATTTTATAACTATAGTTGATGAATCTCATATCACACTTCCTCAAATTAGAGGAATGTATAATACTGATAGATCAAGAAAACTAACTCTAGTTGAATATGGTTTTAGACTACCATCAGCTCTAGATAACAGACCTTTAAATTTTGATGAATTTAATAGTTTAATTAAACAAGTAATTTATACTTCAGCAACACCTGGAGATTATGAACTAGATTTAGTTAATCATCAAGTAGTTCAACAAATTATTCGTCCAACTGGATTATTAGATCCACAAATTGAAATAAGAAAAACAACCAATCAAATTGATGATATTATTAATGAAATTCATTTAAGAAAATTACAAAATGAGCGTGTATTTATTACTACTTTAACTATTAGAATGAGTGAAGATTTAACTGCTTTTTTACAAGAAAAAAACATTAAAGTTGCTTATTTACACTCAGAATTAAAAACTCTAGAACGTAGTGAAATTTTAAATGATCTAAGAAAAGGGGTTTATGATGTTGTTGTTGGAGTTAACTTATTAAGAGAAGGATTAGATCTACCTGAAGTGAGTTTAGTATGTATTTTAGATGCAGATAAACAAGGTTTTTTAAGAAATTACCGTTCTTTAATTCAAACTATTGGTCGTGTTGCTAGAAATGTTAATGGTAAAGCTATTATGTATGCTGATACTATTAGTCAGGCAATGGATGAAGCAATTAAAGAAACTAATAGAAGAAGAAAAATCCAAGAAGAATTTAATAAAAAACACAATATTGTTCCAAAAACTATTTCAAAAGCTATTAGTGAATCTATTTTAAGTGAACAAACTAAAAAAGCATTAGCTAAAGCTAAAAAAATTAAAGATAAAAAACAAAAACTTCAAACTATCCAACAAACTATTGATAATTTGCGCCAAGAAATGTTACAAGCAGCAAAAGAGCTTGATTTTGAAAGAGCGGCAATTTTAAGAGATACAATTATTGAATTAGAAAATGAAAAAAATACAAATTAGGAGAAAACATGTCAACAGATAAAATTATTATAAAAGGTGCTAGAGAGCATAATTTAAAAAATATTGATTTAGAACTTCCTAAAAATAAATTAATTGTTTTTACAGGTTTAAGTGGTTCTGGAAAATCTTCATTAGCTTTTTCAACAATTTATCAAGAAGGAAGAAGAAGATATATTGAATCACTTTCTGCTTATGCTAGACAATTTTTAGGTGGTAATGAAAAACCTGATGTTGATTCTATTGAAGGTTTATCTCCTGCAATTTCTATTGATCAAAAAACCACAAGTCACAATCCTAGATCAACTGTTGGGACTGTTACTGAAATTTATGATTATTTACGTTTATTATATGCAAGAATTGGTCAACCTTATTGTATTAATAATCATGGTCAAATTAAAGCAGTAAGTATTAAAGAAATTGTTGAAAATATTAAACAATCAACTAGTGATGGTGAACAAATTCATATTTTATCTCCAGTAATTAGAGATAAAAAAGGAACTCATATTGATATTTTAGAAAAACTAAGAAATGATGGGTTTATTAGAGTTATTGTTGATGATCAATTAAGAATGCTAGATGATCAAATTAATTTAGAAAAAAATCAAAGACATAATATAGATATAGTTGTTGATAGAATTATTTATCATAATGATGATGAAATTAATTCAAGAATATTTACAGCTGTTGAAATGGGATTAAAATATTCAAATAACTTAATTAAAATTGCATTTCCAAATTCTAATAAACAAGAAAAATTATTTTCAACTTCTTTTTCATGTAAGGTTTGTGATTTTGTAGTTCCAGAACTTGAGCCTAGATTATTTTCATTTAATGCTCCACTTGGTGCTTGTGGATTATGTAATGGATTAGGTGTTAGTTTAGAACCAGATATAAATTTAATTCTTCCTGATTTAAAATTATCAATTAATCAAGGTGGAGTTGTTTATTATAAAAATTTTATGCATACAAAGAATATAGAATGACAAAAATTTAGAATTTTGTGTGATTATTACTATATTGATCTAAACACTCCTTTAAAAGATTTGACTCAAAAACAAAGAGATATAATTTTATGAGGAAGTGATCGAGAAATTGATATTAAAATTGTTACTGAAAATAATAATAAATATGAAAAATATGATTTTATTGAAGGTAATGCTGCTTTAATCAAAAGAAGATATTTTGAATCTAAATCAGAAGAAGCTAGAAAGTGATATGCAAAATTTATGTCTTCTAAAATATGCAAACAATGTAAAGGAAGTAGATTAAACGATATTGCTTTATCTGTAAAAATTAATGAAAAATCTATATTTGACTATACTAATATGAGTATTTCTGAACAATTAGATTTTTTATTAAACATTGATTTAACTCCAACTCAAGCTATGATTGCAAAATTAGTTTTAGATGAAATTATTTCAAGAACTAACTTTTTAAATGAAGTTGGGTTAGGGTATTTAAATCTATCAAGAACAGCTACAACTTTAAGTGGTGGAGAATCTCAAAGAATTAGATTAGCTAAACAAATTGGATCTCAATTAACTGGAATTTTATACGTTTTAGATGAACCATCAATTGGATTACATCAAAAAGATAATGATAAATTAATTAAAACTTTAAAACATTTAAGAGATCTAGGAAATACTTTAATTGTTGTTGAGCATGATGAAGATACAATGAAAAGTAGTGATTGAATTGTTGATATTGGCCCTAGAGCTGGAGAGTATGGTGGAGAAATTACTTTTAGTGGAACATATCAAGATATTTTAAAATCAGATACTATTACTGGTAGATATTTATCAAGAAAAGAAGGTATAGTAGTTCCTAAAACTAGACGTGGTGGTAATGGTAAAAAAATTGAAATTATTGGAGCTAGTGAAAACAATTTAAAAAATATTAATGTAACTATTCCTTTAAATAAATTTATAACTATTACAGGTGTTAGTGGATCTGGAAAATCAACTTTACTAGAAGATATTGTTTATAAGGGAATTCATAATAATTTATCAAAAGAGTATTTACCAATTGGAAAGGTTAAAGAAATTAAAGGTATAGAAAATATCAATAAAGCTATTTATATTTCTCAAGAACCAATCGGAAAAACTCCTAGATCAAACCCAGCAACTTATACTTCAGTTTTTGATGATATTAGAGATTTATTTACTAATCTTCCAGAAGCAAAAATTAGAGGTTATAAAAAAGGTAGATTTTCATTTAATGTTCATGGTGGTAGATGTGAACATTGTCAAGGTGATGGAGTAATTACAATTTCTATGCAATTTATGCCAAGTGTTGAAGTGGTTTGCGAAATTTGTGATGGTAAAAGATATAATGATGAAACTTTAACAGTTAAATATAAAAACAAATCAATTGCTGATGTTTTAAATATGAGTGTTAGTGAAGCTTATGTCTTTTTTGAAAATATTCCTCAAATTAAACAAAAGCTAGAAACTATTTTAGAAGTTGGTTTAGGTTATATTAAACTAGGACAAAATGCTACAACTTTAAGTGGTGGAGAATCTCAAAGAATTAAATTATCTACTTACTTATTAAAAAAACAAACTGGCAATACTATGTTTTTATTAGATGAACCAACAACTGGTTTGCATGTTGATGATGTTAAAAGATTAATTGGTGTTTTAAATAAATTAGTTGATTTAGGAAATACAGTTTTATGTATTGAACATAATCTAGATTTTATTAAAGTTTCAGATCATATTATTGATCTTGGTCCTGATGGTGGAGAGTATGGTGGTCAAGTTATAGTAACTGGAACTCCAGAACAAGTAATTCATCATCAAACTTCTTATACAGCTAAATATTTAAAGGATTATATAATTAATGATTAGTGTTGATCAAGAATTATTTCCAATCATTCAAAGATTAAATAAAGAAGTTGTTTTTGATAAAGTCTTAGATGAATTAAATCATCCAGAAAAGTTTTTAAAAGTTATTAATGTAGTTGGAACTAATGGTAAAGGATCTACTTCATTTTATTTATCAAAAGGTTTATTAAAAAAATATCAAAAAGTAGGTTTATTTATTTCTCCAGCTTTTTTATATCAAAATGAAAGAATTCAAATTAATAACATACCAATTAGTGATAATGATTTAAAAAGTTATTTACATAAAATTGATTATTTAATTAAAAAATATCAATTATATTTTTTTGAAATTTGAACTTTAATTATGATTTTATATTTTAAAGATCAAAAAGTTGATATTGTTGTTTGTGAAGCTGGAATTGGTGGAATAAGAGATACTACTAGTTTTTTAACTAACCAATTATTTAGTTTATGCACTTCTATTTCATATGATCATATGGATGTTTTAGGAAATAGTATTGATCAAATTATTTATAATAAAATTAATATTGCAAAACCAAATACTAAACTATTTATAAGTCATGATAATTTAAAATATAAAAAGATAATTGATAAGCAAATAATTAATAAAAATGTTGAACTAATTTATACAGATTTATATGAAGATAAAATTATTTATCAAAAAGCAAATAAAGGATTAGTTAAAAAAGTATTAGAAGAACTAGATATTTTTGATCTAGATATTTTTGAACTTGAACCGCCTTTAGGTAGATTTACAACATTACAAACTTTTCCAAATCAAATTATTATTGATGGAGCTCATAATGTTGATGGAATAAAAAAATTAATCCAATCAGTTAAATCATTAAATAAAGAATTTATAGTTTTATATGCAAGTATTACTACAAAAGAATATCTAAAATCTTTAGAACTATTAGATAAGAACTTTAAAGAGGTTTATATTTGTGAATTTGACTATCTTAAATCTTGATCTATTAAACATATAAATTACAAAAATAAAATAAAAGATTGAAAAATTTTTTTAAAAAATAATTCAAAAAATATAATTATATGTGGAAGTTTATACTTTATACCACTTGTGTATACTTTTTTAAAAAATAATTAAATATTAATATAAAAAGAAGGTGTTAAAATGGAATTTAACAGTCTTTCAGTTTATTGAATAACTACTGCTATATTTGGTCTTTTACTAATTAGCATGTGAGTTTTAGGGTTATGAATAGAAGGTTTTAAATTAAAAACTTTTACAATTAAAAATATTACTATAATAGGTACTTTAGTAGCATTAAGTGTTATTTTATCATATGTAGTTAATAGAAACTTTTTACAAATTTTAGGTACAAGAATTACTTTAGGTTATTTTGTTAACTTTTTAATTGGGATGGTTTTTGGACCACTTGCTGGAATTTTAGCAGGAATTGCAACAGATCTAATTGGAACTATGATTGTTGGTGCTGCTCAATGACATATTGGATTTGTTTTTGCAAAATCAATGTTAGGATTTTTAGGTTCAATAGTCTTTGTTTTTAAAAATAATAAACATTGAGTATGACTAATGGTTTGATCATATGCAATAGGATTATTTTTAGTAATCTTTGTAGTCCATCCAATTAGTTTTGCAACAGTTGGAGGACCTAGTTTGGCTATTGCTTATAGTCTAACTAAATTTATAGTTTATCCAATAGAATTAGTATTATATCCACTATTAACTTATACTTCTATTAGAGTAATTTATATTCTAGTAAAAAAAGATTTAAACTCAAAAAATAAACAATGAATTTTAAGAAATGATGCTGTAATATTCTAATACAAAAAGTGCTTATTAGCGCTTTTTTTATGTTTAAAAATTAATATAGTAAAATTATAGTAGCGCTCAAAGGAGTTGTATGGAAAAATTCACCATAAAAGATCTTACTGATAATTTAAAATTTGAAATTATTTCAGGACAAGATAAACTAGATACAGAAATTAAAAGTTATGGAATTAATAGAGCTGGTTTAGAATTAGCTGACTATTTTAAACCTTTTAAAGACCAAAGCGAATGACGAGCAACTTTAATGTCTACTAAAGAAAGTGGATATATGTTGCAATTTGATGAAGAAACTAAAATTAAAAAATATACTCAATTAATGAAATGTGGAATTCCTGTTTTAATAATTACTAATAAATTTAAAGATAAAACTTTAATTAAAGTTGCAAAAAGACTAAATTTTCCTTTATTAAGAAGCGATTATCCAATTACAATACAATTAGTTCAAAAGGTTCAAGATATTTATGATATTTATTTTTCACCAACTGCTGAAGAACATGCTGCTTTAATGAATATATTTGGAACTGGGGTTTTAATTAAAGGTAAATCTGGAATAGGAAAATCAGAATTATGTTTAGATTTAATTAAACATAATCATTTATTTATTGGTGATGACCGCATCATTCTAACTAATAAGTCAAATAAAATTATTGGAAGAGTACATCCAATTTTAAAAAACTTAATTGAAATTAGAGGAATTGGAATTTTTGATATTGTTAAATCAAATGGGTATCAAGTAATTATGAATGAAAGTCCTGTTGAATTAGTTGTTGAACTAGTTGAATATAAAGAACAAAACATTGATAATAGTGACAGATTAGGAAATGATTGAAGTAAATTTAAAATTCTTGGTGTTGAAATAGAGCATATTCAAATTCCAGTTAGTGCTGGAAGAAGTTTAGTTAATATTATTGAATCAGCTGTTGCTCAATTTAAAATTAATAAATCAAAACAATTTGAAAATGTTTTTGATGTAATTCATAAAAGAACAAAAGAATTTTTAAGTTCTAAAAAATAGAAAGAATAAAATGTCAACTACTTATTTTGAGTGAATAGAAAAACACGGAGATCCATCTTTAGCTAGATCATTTTTTCAATTAATTCCAGCTTATCCAATTTTTATGTTTTTAGGAATTTCAAGTGTAATTATAGCTAGTATTATTTGTTTAAAATTAAAAGCTATACCTTTAAAAGAATTTGAAATTTCTATTTTTATTATTGTTCCATTTGGAATATTAGGTGCTACTATTTTTGGAAAAGTTTTTCTACCTTTTTATCAATATTCAAATACTTGATATAGAATCTTTTTTTTCTGAGAACCAGGAATGTCTTTGTTTGGGTCTTTATTATTTGGAATTTTAGCAGGTATTGCTTGATTTTTAAAACGTTCAAAAACTACAATGATTTCTTTATGAGTTTATGCTGATTGTATTATTCCAAATATTTTATTAGGACAAGTAATTGGAAGATGAGGTAATTTTTATAATCATGAAATTTTAGGACAAGTAGTTGATTATAATAGTTTGTACTGATTACCTGAATCTATTAAAAATAACTTATTTTATTTTCCTAATTTTGTTGAGTTTCACCATTTAAATAATCCAACAGATCTATTAGTTAATCATTATAATTGATGAGATTTTAATTCTAATACTTGATCTGAAGTACAAAATTTTGTTAATCATAACAATCAAACAATTAAAGATGTTTTAAATCAAAAAATCACTTATCATCAACCTTTATTTTTATATGAATCAATAGCTAATTTATTTTTATGATTAATTATTATGTTTGTTATTAATAATTTAACTAGATGAATTAATCACCCTCAGCCTTGAGAATTATGTCCTAAAGCTTATCCTGGTTGATTTAATAAACAATATAAATATTTAAATGAAGAACAAATTATTAACTTTAATAGCATTGTTCCAATTAAGTATAAAAAAGTAATAGTTAATATAGATAATAAACAAAATGTTGTTTTAAAACTTTCATTTTATCAAGCATGAAATAAAGCATTTTATTATTATGAACCTGATCATAAAAAAATTAGTCAGTTAGAAACTAAAATTGAAGAGTATATCAAAGTTAAACAAAAAGATAGATTAAACTTTAAAAACACAAAATCTAATTGTAAGCATCAATTAGATTTAATTAATAAAAAATATAAATTTAAATTAGATAATTTAAATAAAAATTCTTTAGAATATCAAAAAATCATTAATCTAAAAAGTGAAGAAATTAAAAAAAATAAAGAACTATTAATGATTAATAAAAATAATTATTATCAAAAATATGGATTTTGAAATTTATTTTTTAATATAAATGTTTTTAGTAAAGAAATTGAAAAAATAAATAATCCAAACCAATTTAAAGTAATTAGAAGTGGTGTTTTAACTGGTTGTTATATTTTAGGATATTTAATTATTAGAATTATTTTAGAAACTTTTAGGCAAAATCATGAATTATTTATTCAAAATCATAAAGCAATTAATTTTATAATTTTAAGTGTAATTTTAATAAGTGGAATCTTTATAATATTATTAACGCAATTTATTTCTCCATATAAGTGAAGACAGATAGGATGGTTGTATGAAAAATCTTACTAATGAAATTTATGATGTTATTATAGTTGGTAGTGGTCCTGCTGGTTTAACTAGTGCGATTTATACTGCAAGAGCTGGATTAAAAACTGTTATTTATGAACAATCTGCTCCAGGTGGAAAATTAATTAAAACCGATTTAATTGAAAACTACCCTGGCTTTGAAACAATTCAAGGACCAGATTTAGCTTCTAAAATGTATCTTCAAGCTTTAAGTTTAAATGCAAGTGTTGAGTTTGTTGGAGTAGATAGTATATTTAAAAATGCTGATGATATTTTTGAAATAAGTTTAACAAATGGTGAAATCAAAAAAGCTTATTCAGTGATTTTAGCAACAGGAACTCAAGAAAATAAATTAGGAATTAAAGGCGAAGATGAATTGTATGGTAAAGGTGTTAGTTATTGTGCAGTTTGTGATGGAGCTTTTTATAAAAACAAACCAGTTGCAGTAGTTGGTGGGGGTTATTCAGCAGTTCAAGAAGCTATGTATTTATCTCAGTTAGTAGATAAAGTTTATTTGATTGTTAGAAGAGATGTTTTTAGAGCTGATGCTAATAAAGTTGCTAAATTAAAAGCTCAACCAAATGTTGAATTCTTATTAAAATCACAAGTAAAAGAAATTCATGGAACTGAAAAAGTTGAATCACTTACAATAACTACTCCAAATGGAGAAAAAAAATTAGAAGTTAGTGCGATTTTTCCATATATTGGTTCAACTCCTTTAATTGATTCAGTAAAACATTTATGTATTGAAAATGAAAAAGGTTATATTCCAACAAATGATAGAATGCAAACAGAAATTAAAGGATTGTTTGTTGCTGGTGATGTTAGAGATGTTCCGTTACGTCAAATTGCTATTGCATGTGGAGATGGTGCTATTGCTGGACAAATGGCAGTTGAATATGTTCAAGAAATAAAATAGGAGGTAAAATGAAGTCAAAATTAAAATTAAAAGTTGATAAAAGAGTAATAATTTATACTAGTTTATGAATAATTTTATCAGCTCTAATAATTAGTCTAATAGTTTTATCATCTAAATATTTTAGAATCGATTGAGTACAAAATAGAGGTTTTGATACTGTTTTAGAATATGGAAATGTTAAAGATGTTTATTTAACAAAATCTAATGGAACTGGTGGAATTAGAGTTTATGCTTTAACAATGACACTTGGAATGATTGTTGCTATTGGTTTTAGTCTATATAACTTCAATAAAAAAGATTTATCTGTAAGTGAATTAGCAATTGGAGTAATTTTTATTATTCCATGCTCACTATTTGGAGCTTCTTTTTTTGGTAAATTAAATGCTGATGGAATCGGAAGACATGCTAATGGTTCAACTTTTTGAGGACTATTTGCATTTTGAGAAGGTGGGATGGCAATTCATGGTGGAGTTTATGTTGGAAGTATAGTTGGACTATTAATTTTTTATATAATTGGTAGAAAAACTAAAGTTTCATTATTAGTTTATGCTGATTGTATTATTCCAAATATTTTATTAGGACAAGCTATTGGAAGATGAGGAAACTTCTTTAATCATGAAGTTTTAGGAACTCCAGTTGCAAAAATTGCAAACAGTATTCCATCTCATTCTGATAAAGCTATTGATCAAATTTTTTCAACTTATTTACAAACTCATTCAAGACCTTTATTTTTACCTGATTTTATTTTAAAAAATTGTTTGTCTATTTATTCAGGAGAAAATCAAATTATTAATAATATTTCTTTAGAAAATGGAAATGTTGTTTTATTATCACCAATTTTTTTCTATGAATCAATTGCTTTATTATTAGGTTGATTTGTAATTATGTTTATTATTCCAAATGTTTGAAAATTATTTGTTAAACCAATTGATAAAAATAATAATGTTTATAAAATTAATCATAAATTTAGTTTTTATCAATTCTTTAATCCTTGATTAAAGTCAACTGAAACTAAATTAAGCAGCAAAGATGCTTGAAAAAAAGCTTTGAATGAAAATATTTATGATAATGCATCACAAACTTATATAAATTTAACTAATAATATAGATTCAAAAGATTATTTAGAAAAAAAACTAATTAAAAATTATGTTCTAAATAAATTAAATAATAAAAATAATTATCCAATTACAAAAGCTGGAGTGCAAATGTTTTCTTACTTTTTAGTATGAAACATTGTTAGATATGCTTTAGAAGCCCAACGCCCAAATGATCATTTATTTATTATGCACTATAAGAATTTTTCATTATTTGTTATTGGATTATCAGCTATAGTGGGATTGATTGGTATGATTTTAAGCCAACATCTTTTACCATCTGTTTTTAGAAAACCAGGTTGATTATACGAAGTTGAATATTTTAAAATTAGAAAAATAAATTAGAAGGTGATATTATGTCATTTGCCTTAGAAGTAAAAGAAGAAATTGTAATGCATAGTTTTAATGAAGAACAAAAACTGGCATATCTTTCAGGTTTTATTAGATATAGCTCTGACATAATCTTTTCAAATAATACTTCTAAAATTAGATTTTCAACAATTAGTAATAAAATAGCAAGAACTTTATTAAGTTTTTGTAGACAACTTTTTGATGGTCAAGTTGAAATTTCTATTATTCAATCTCAAGTATTAAAAAAGAATAAAAATTTTGTTTTAACTCTAATTGGTAATATTAATAAGTTTTTACAAAAATTACGTATTTATGATCAAAATAATCAAAAGATTTATGTTTTTAAAGTTAAAAAAGAAATTAAAGATAAAACTTCTATTCTAAGAGCTTATATTGCTGGAATTTTTACTGCTATTGGTTCTGTTAATTCTCCAAAAACTAGTAATTATCATTTAGATTTACAATTTAAAACTAAAATTGATGCGATATATTTTATTGAATTAACTAATGATTTAGGGTTTAAATTTAAATTATTAGAAAGAACTATTAATAGATATATTTGTTATATTAAAAAATCTATTATGGTTTCAGATTTTTTAAAATTAATTGATGCTTCTAATTCAGTAATGCAATTTGAAAATGAACGTATTTCTAGAGATGTTTATAATAGTATAAATAGAGTAAATAATTTTGATATTTCTAATCAAACTAAAACATTAATTACTGGTAAAAAACAAATTGAAATTATTAATTATTTAAAACAAACTAATCAATTTCATTTATTAAGTAAAAAAGCGCAAGTTTTAGCTAATTTACGTTTAAATTTTCCAGATTATTCATACAATGAGCTAGTTGAAGAAATGCAAAAAATGGGCTATGAAATTACTAAATCTGGGATTAGTAGCTTATTTAAAAACATTGAAAAATTATCATAAATTTTAATATTTTTTCTTTTTTTAAAAAAATACTTGTAACTTTTTTAATATATGTTATTATAAAATTGCTTCTGATGAAATAAAAATTGATTTAATTCTAAAGGAGTTAATGTAATGGTAAACCCAGTTTTTTAGCCAATTAAAACTGGGTTTTTTTAATATTTTATTTTTATTTAAAAAGAAGTATTTTCAAATACTTCTTTTTCTATTATTAAATTACTGTTAATTAATTTTTCTAACAAAATTAACTATACAAAAGTGTTGAATTTATTTAAAATCAATAGTTTTTTGACAAAATAAGATAAAAAATAATGAAAAAATAACTTATTTTCCAATAATTAACTATATGAGTTTTTTTATGTGTAACAGCTAATAGTATTTACATTATTTTAACTTTTTACTAATATACAAATAAAAAAAGAGTGGCTCTTATAATCACTCTTTGTTATTAATATAGCTAATTTAAATTAGCTATTTAGATACAATTTGTTTTCAAGTTGGAAGTTTTTTGTTTTCTTCTTTTTCTATTTTTGTATCTTTAGCAAATTCATATTTCTTATTAGATTCAATTTCCTTTTTAAATTTTCATTTGCTTAAATCTTGATCAAATTCTTTAGCTCGTCTTAGCATTCCATTAAAGTTTTCAACAGCTTGTATATTTCATTTTGAAATATCTTGATTAAACTTTTCAGCACCCTCAAACATATAAGCCATATCAATTACTTTAGAAGTGTTTCAATTTGAAATATTTTGATTAAATAATACTGCTTGAGTAAACATATTTTTCATACTTGTTACACTATCAGTTTTTCAATTTCCAATATTTCCATTAAATTCTTTCGCATTTTGAAAAGTGTTAATCATTGAAGTTACTTTATTAGTCTTTCAATCATTTAAGTTTTGGTCAAACTTTTTAGCTCTTGTAAACATAAAACTCATATTTGTAACTTCTGAAGTATTTCATTTTGAAATATCTTGATTAAATTCATCAGTTGTATCAAAAACACTAGTCATATCAGTTATTTTTGATGTATCTCACTTTTCAATTCCATCAACTGAAGAAGTTTTTAATCCTTTAAATGCTTCTTTTAAACTAGTAATTTGGCTAGGTAAAGTTGATGGTACTTTTGTTGTAGTTGGTTTGAATGGAACAATTTGGATTTTTCCATCACTATTTTCAAAAAACCCAATTTGCACACATTCATCATTATTATACATAGCTTTTTGTAAGTACTTTACTTCTTGACCGTAAAAGAAATCGGGAGTATATTCTTCTGCTTTAGTTCAGTATGAATTTGTACAACTTAAAACAGAAAATGTAGGTAAAACTAATAAAGAAGTTGAACCCAAAATTGTTAATAATTTCTTCATATTAGCATCTTTCATATATTTGTACAATAATAAGTATACCACAAATTTCTGTTTTTATCTAGCCTTTTAAAAATTATCTACCCTTCAATACCTAGTTTTTCTTTAACTAAAGTGGCTATAGTTGTAACTTTTGGACCATAAATAATTTGTACTTGATTTGAAATTTCTTTATATCCATAAGGTTTAGTTTTATCAACAATTGATTTATCAAACTTACTAATATCATGCATTGTCACTCTTAATCTAGTTACACAATTTGCCATGATTTTAATATTTTCAGCTCCACCACAACCAATAATAATGTTGTTAATGAATTCATTATCAAATTCATCTTCTTTAATATCTTTTTGTTTTGTTTCTAGTTTTTGTTTTTCTAATTGTTTTGCTTGTTTATATTCTTTTTTACTAATTGGTTTTGCAGTATTTTTATCTCTTCCTGGAGTTTTAAAATTTAATTTAATAATCATAAAATAAAATGTAACAAAATAAATTCCCATCATTAAAGGACCAATTACAAATAATCCTCAAAATCCTTGAATATTTCTAGCATTAATTAAATTAACAATTGCTCATGTAATAATTCCACTACCTCTAGTTGAAACTTGTGCAAAATCACATAAATACATAAACATATAAGTAAATCCAGTATAAAAAATATGAATAACAAATAATAAAGGATCGGTAAATAAAAATGTAAATTCAATAGATTCAGTAGCTCCAGATAAAGCCGAAGGTAATAAAGCTGAAATAATTCCAGTACCATAAATTTTTCTATTTTCTTTAGGTATTGCAAAATACATAGCTAAAGCAGCACCTGTTAAACTAAAAATATTAGTTGGAAAAGTACCATTAATAATTCAAGTATCTTGAGCAGTTAATTTAATATTTTCACCAAGTTTAGCAATAGCTACAGCATAAATACCTGTAACTAATTCCCCATCCTTATCAGTTCAACTAGTTCCAACTTCTGTATAGTAAAAAGTAATTTACAACATGATGTAATCCAAAGGGATTTAAAGCTCTATTAGTTGTTCCATATAAAAACGGAGCAAATGCATTTAGTTTTGATCAAACATTACCAATTTCTTTTAACCCTGTATTTATATAAGTTAAAATAAATCCTAAACCTAAACCAAAAACTCAACCAGCTAAAGTTGATGCAACTGGAGAAAATTTAGATCCACCAAAAAATGAAAGTACTTCAGGAAATTTTAGTTTATAAGTATGTTTATGAACTAAATAACCAATAATTCCAGCAATCATTCCACCAAACGCACTATATTGAAATGACATCACTCCAAAACGTATTTTTAATCCATATAAATTAGGTTCTTCTAACATAGCTGGATTAACAATTTTTAATATTAAATTAGTTGCTAAATGTATAGCAGCATATGCCATTAACCCAGATAAAGCTGCTGAAACTTTTTCTAATTTTGCTAATCCAGCAGCTAATCCAATATCAACTAAAAAGTCAATATTTGAAATAGCTATCATCCCTAGATCTTTAATAGCATTAACTATAATACTAACTTCAGTTGGAGGTTTTGCATTTTTATAGATTGAAGTTAAAATTGCTTGCCCAGAATATCCAATACTTGCAATTAAAGCTAAAATAGGAATTACTGTTACTGGTACTAAAATTGCTCATCCAAAATTTTCTAAACTAGCTATAATACTAGTGAATTTTGATTTAAAATTTATCTTCTTTTTTCCTTTCTATAAAATAAAAGCCCAACTCTAAAAAAGAATTGGGCCTAACTTTAACTATGCAGATTATTTAATAAAGGACTAATTACTCCAAACAAAATCACTAAAACACCAGCTACTATAAAAGCTGTTGCTATTATAGAAACAAATGAACTTTTGCTTTTATAAATTTGTAAATTTTGTTCTTTTTTCTTTTTAGTTACAAAATAAATAATTATTCCAATTATTAATAAAATTAATCCTAATATTATACTAACTATTAAGGGTATATATTTACCTAACACAGTTAAAATTCTCCATATATTTTTGGTCGTATTTAATTTTTTTAGTTAAATCTAATAAACTATTAACTTCAACATTAATTTGTTGAAAAACATTAGTTAAAAATTCTTTATTTAGAATTTGAATATCAACATCAGTTCCAGTTGCTAAAGATCTACATACAACAGTATTAATATTTTGTTTTTGGTTAATCAACTTAATTAAATCTCAGCTCTTTTTAGTATTTAAAGTAGCATCATAGCTTAAATAAAAAATACTTTGGATATAATGTTGTAAATATGCTCTTCCTTTTTTTATGCTTTTAATTTCATTAGTTAGATTATTAAAAACTATAGTTTCATCATTTCTAAATTCAACATAATAATCATAATCTTTACTAATTTTTTTTAAAAACTTAATTTCACTAATTGTATTTAAATTAGGTATGTATTCACTATATCTATTTACTAATTTATATTCTTTAATATTGTTATCTTCAAGTAGTTTTTTAATTCTGATCTCAAGATCTTGAAATGATCCAATTTTTCTATTTTCTGTACAATTAATTGATAAAAAGTTTTTAGGTTTTCTCATCTCTTCATCAGTATTATTACCAATTGCAATAATGTTTTTAGTTAAAAGATCTCTTAATATTAAAGCTTTTTCAGATTTAATTAGTTTATCTTCATCTCAAATATTTACTATATTTCAATCAAAGTCAATATAAATCATTATTTAAGATCCTTTCAATCTGTATTTAACTTAGATTTGATGTTGTAAAATGGGTAATTATTTTTTAAATAAGTATAAACTCCTAAATTTACTTTCATAAAAGGATAAATATCTTTTACATACTTTTCTAATGCTTGTTCAAAATTTAGATTATTATCAATAACTCCTTTAATTACTAAAAACATAAATATTGTTGAAGCACTTCTACTAATACCTAACTGACAATGAGTATATAAACTCTTATCATTTGGATTTTCTATTAAAAACTTAATTGCAGGGATAAATAAATCATCACTAAAGTCTCTAACATCATGAGAATCTAATAAATTAATTGCAAGTTTATTTTTAGTTAAAACAAAATTTTTAGTTTTATACAATATTTTACTTGTATCTTTTTTTAGAATATTGTAAAAAACATTACTAATTTTTAATTCTTTATCAGGATTAACTAATCTTTTTGAAAATTGATCACCTAAATAAATTTTGTCAATAATATTTTCACAAGGCATTAAGACTCAACTCCTAATTTTTCTCTAACTAAAGTAGCTATATTAGTTACTTTAGGTACATAAATAATTTGAACTTGGTTTGAAATCTCTTTATATCCATAAGGTTTAGTTTTATCAACAATTGATTTATCAAATTTACTAATATCATGCATTGTCACTCTTAACCTAGTTACACAGTTTGCCATGATTTTAATATTTTCAGCTCCACCACAACCTTTAATAATGTTATTGATAAACTCATCATTGATTTCATATTTTTTAGATTCAGCTTCTAGTTTTTCAATTTCTTTTTTTCTTTTTGTAATTCTTTATATTCTTTTTTACTTACTAAGTGAGTTAATCCATTTTCTTCACGACCTGGAGTTTTATAGTTGAATTTTTTAATCATAAAGTAAAATACAACAAAATAAATTACTCCTACTATTGGTCCTAGAACTAATGTACCTCATACATTAGAAATTAATTTATAGTTAATTGGATTTACTATTAATCAAGTAATAATTCCACTACCTCTAGTTGTTACAGATCCAAAGTTAAATAAATACATTAACATATTTTGTAATCCTGCAAATAAAGCGTGAAATACATATAATAGTGGAGCTATAAATAAGAATGTAAATTCAATAGGTTCAGTAACTCCAGATAAAAATGAAACTATTGCTGCTGAAATAATTGAAGATCCATATATTTTTCTATTAGCTTTTGGTATTACAAAAAACATTGCAAGCGCAGCACCAGTTAAACTAAACATATTATTAACAAATACACCATTTGTTGCTCAAGTATCTTGAGCTGTTATTTTTTGTTGAAATGCTAGTTTAGCTAAAGAAACATTTAAAATACCAGTAATTTGATTACCATTAGGATCAATTCATTGC